>JBGSQR010000635.1:0-28971 GCA_041737975.1 Geobacterales bacterium
AGCAGCCAGAGCAGCAGGTGACAAGGCGGGATTTTCAGCGCGAAGCATATCCTGGAGCAGTGGAGACTGAAACCCGATAAACATGATGCCTGCTGTAATGTTGCAGAAAAAAATTAAAAACATCAGTATAAAACGTTTTGAAAGGATGCATTCCAGTGGAGTTGGGCTGGATGTGCATGAATCCATATTTTCAGAAGCTGGTGAAACCCATCCGGCTGGGACAAAGCCGTCAGGCGGATTCCGCATGAACATAGACGATATGATGCCCGGTATACCGAGGGAAACAGCTATCAGGTAGAATACTTTTGGCCAGGCGGTCAGAACTGTGCCTTCAGTGGTTATGGTCGAGCAGATGCCGATCAGGATGGGGCCGATCAGTTTGCTCATGAATAAAGCGCCGAATCCGAACCCCATAACAACCATGCCGGTAATGAATCCTTTTTTGTCAGGGAACCATTTGGCGGCTGTCGCTACAGGTGTTACATACCCAAGCCCAAGTCCCATGCCGCCGATTACTCCCAGGCCAAGATAGAGCAGTGCCAGGCTTTTAATTTCAAGTGCAATTCCACCCATAATCCATCCGGTAGAATAGAGTAGAATACCGGCTATCGCCAGTTTGAGCGGCCCAAACCTGGGTAGAAGGATGCCACCGGCAGCTGCCGCCAGTCCCAGAAAGCAGATAGCCAGAGAGAGGATCCAGGCCACCTGCTGATTGCTCCATCCGGTATGCGTCATCAGCGGCTTCTGAAAGTAGCTCCAGGCGTAAATGCTGCCCAGAGTGATCTGAAGTAGTGTCCCCATGATGGCAATCAGCCAGCGGCTGGTTGTGGCCTGTGGTTCTGAAGAGGTCGTCTGTTTGCTTACCTGTTTGTCCAGATTCCGACCCCCATTTCTAGCGCAATATCCTTCTTTCCTGCGAAAAAGTTTTTCAAGTGAAGCTTGCTCTCACTTAACTGCATGCCCACTTCAACACCATGAAATACATCGTATGAGCTAGTACCGTTTGAAAGCATCAGTACGGATGTATTCAACTGGCGCAGCGTACGGTAAAACTCTGTGATGTTTTTGATGCTGTCAGGGAAAAAGGCTTCTATCGGGTCCAGAATTACAAGTTTAACCTTGTAGTATTCACAGAATTTTAGCAGGTATGTGTAGGTTTTAGTATGGCTTCCACCCACATCCACAAGTTGTGAGTTCAATTCGTAGCAGTCGTCACACATGGAGATGAAAGTCAGATTTTCATTGTTTTCCTGAAGCCTGGTATCGAAAAGAGGCTCAGTTTTGCGCCACTCACTGCATAATCTTTTAAAACGTTTGCAATTGTCATCATCCGTATCCTTTCCACTCAGATACAGGACGTGACCCTGTTGACACGGGTACTTACCTAAGAAGGGCAGGTCAAGTGCTATTGATATGGCTGCCTGCATGGCCAGTGTAGATTTTCCGTAGATGCCGTTTGTTTTCAGGCAGACAAGCGCTTTAGCAGGAATTATTTCGGAAATTATATACTCTTCAGGTTTTGGGGCGCTTAAGTCCCTGTTGATCCACTCACTCAGCCCAAGCCGTTTGGCAAAAGGATTATCTTCCATTCTCTTCAGAGGCATTGTTGTAATTCCTTTGAGATACTTGATCCGGACATCGTCTCCAATAATTATTCTCATTCAGATATCCCATGTTTTAAGCTTTTGCAAGGACTGTTGTGTTGTTAAGCTCTTTAAAGCATAATTGTTCAAGAAAATATGGATTTGGAGGGGAATCATGCCTGAAAAAGGTTATGTACAAGTATATACAGGGAATGGAAAAGGGAAGACGACCGCAGCTATCGGGCTTGCTGTTCGCGCTTTGGGAGCAGGATTGAAAGTCTGTTTTTTGCAGTTTATGAAATCAAAAGTCTACAGTGAACATAATATTCTTCCGTCTATCTCTACTGGCCTTACTCTGTATACATTTGGCAAACCTTATTTTATTGCTCTGGAAGGTGATCTCTCTCATGAACAGCTGGCTGAACTGAGCGATGATGTTGTGCTGTTTGCACCGGGAAATCCGCCAGCAGATTATATCGAGTTGGTTCGTCAGGGGCTAATAGCGGCCCAACAGGCCGTTACAGGCGGGTTGTATGATCTGGTTGTGCTGGATGAGATTGTTGTGGCTCAGTATTTCGGATTGATAAGTTGGGGAGAACTACTGGAGTTGATTGACTGTAAACCGTACAATGTGGAGCTTGTGCTGACAGGTAGGTATGCTTCAAGTGAACTTATTGAAAGAGCCGACCTGGTTACCGAAATGGCTGAAGTAAAGCATTATTACAACAAAGGCGTATCTGCAAGACCTGGTATTGACTGCTGATTTGCTCAGCACCAGTGCAGAGACGCCTTAATTATTGATGGTTATATAGTTGATTTGTTATTCAGGGCTGTGCCGCGCTACAAAAGCGGTACTTCTGCGTTCTGCAAAATTAAGGTGGTCAAGCATGGCAGTTCTGGCAGCCTCTCCATCTTTTGCTCGAATCGATTCCATAATGTTTCTGTGATGGGTAAAGAGCAGATAATGATCTTCTCTTGTAAGGTAAACAGCTCGCCAGACACTTTGCTGAAATTCCTTCATGGCGTCAAACAGGCTCTGCATCAGGTGCAGCCAGATAACATTATGCGTTGCGCGGGCAACTACGATGTGGAAGTTGGCGTCCAGATCCCTGGTATAGTTTGTCCTGTCCAGTGCCATTTCCATTCCGTTAATGATCTCTTCCATCCGGTCAATGTCTTCCGGTAGTGCCCGTTCGGCAGCATAGAAGGCTGTCCAGGATTCTATCCCTTTTCGGACTTCAATAACATCAAGGGCTCTTTCCTGCTCGACCCTGATCAGTTCTGATAAAAAGCTTCCGACCGTATCACCAACCAGTGATAAAACTACCGTCCCGCCACCTTGATAAGACATTACCATTCCGGCAGAGGCCAGAATGTTGAGTGCTTCCCGTACCGAAGGGCGTGAAACCCCAAATAGGTCTGCCAGTTCTCTTTCCGGTGGCAGTTTGTCACCGGGTGAAAAAACTCCTGATAAAATGGAGGAGCGAATCTGTTCGGCGATCTGGATAGATACTTTTTTGGGTTTAATCGGTTGAAATGTCATATGTGTCCCATCAAAAAATTAAATTTTAAATTGTTGATTACATAACTACTGGTTTGTTTTGTTCTCACGGATAAGTTTAATGAATAGTATAACAGGAATTGTAAAGTTGTATTACCTTTTGCCGATTTGGATTAATAAGTCAAGAGAAAAAAAATTAAATTTCATGGTTAAGTTTCAGCGTTGTTTTATGCTCGTAACAGTCTGAAATATATATACTTAAGCATTAATAATATTTTTATGTATTTTGTCATTAAGCTGCTGTTTTGTAAGTCAAATGGTTGTAAAATAACCTCAGCTTTGCATGTGCTCGGTTTTGTGGTATCGATGGAAATATGAAAATAAACCTGGAAAATTATTTGCAGCTGGTAAAGCGAGTTGACCAACTCTGTAAAATAGCCGAAGAAGCATTGCATGAGCATCTAAGTTGTGCTGAGGGGTGTAGTTCATGCTGCAAGGCGATCACGCTCTTTCCGGTAGAAGCGGCAGCAATCAGTGCAGCAGTCGCAGCTCTTTCAAAAGATGAGGCAGAAGCTTTGCGACATCATGCAAAAGTCGGTGTAAAACGTGACGTTTGCCCGCTTCTCCTTGATAACCGCTGTCTTATTTATGCCTTCCGCCCTATAATTTGCCGCACGCACGGATTGCCGATTATGTTTACTGACCAGGGTGAGCGAAGGGTAGATTATTGCCCCCAAAATCTACAGAATTGCAAATCGTTACCTGGATCAGCTGTAATTGATCTGGATCGGTTGAATGAACTGTTTGTTGCCGTAAATGCCCTATTTGTATTGCAGGATGATTCTGGGACGGATTCAGTGGAGCGAGTGGCAATAGTAGAAGCTGTATTGGGAAAGTTTCAAAAATAATAAATCAAGTTTCAGATAGGATGTTATGACAAAAATTGTGCTTAAAAAAAATGAAGATCGTCGTATAAAGTCCGGCCACCCCTGGGTGTTCAGTAATGAGATCGCCTCAATCGACGGTTCACGAGAATCTGGTGTCGTTGCAGAGTTGTTTGACGCAGGTGGTGGCTTTCTCGGTTGCGGGTATTATAATCCCCATTCACTAATATCCTTTCGACTGCTCACAAAAAAGCGCGAAGATATTGACTCGGTTGAGTTTTACGAACAGAAAATACGCGCAGCTTTGGCATTGAGAACCAGTGCTTATCCAGAGATGGAGACATTCAGGGCCGTATATGGTGAGAGTGACTTTCTGCCAGGACTTGTAGTGGATAAGTATGCCGATTATCTTTCACTGCAGATTCTCTCGGCCGGTATGGAACGCCGCAGGCCTGTGTTGATTGAAGCTTTGCAGAATGTTTTTAACCCGACCGGAATAATCGCACGCAATGATGTCAGCGTAAGAACCTTGGAAGGACTGGAAGAGAAAGTGGAATTGCTCTATGGTGAAATACCTGAGCTTGTGGAGATCGAAGAAAATGGTCTCCGTTTTCAGGTTAATCTTCGCAGCGGTCAGAAAACAGGCGGTTTTTTGGACCAGAAAGAGAATCATCAATTGCTGCAGAGTATCTGTAAAGATAAGGATGTGCTGGACTGTTTCTGCTATGCAGGTAGCTGGGCGGTACATGCCGGTAAGTATGGAGCAAAGTCTGCGCTGGGAATTGATATCTCTGCCAGGGCTGTTGAGCAGGCATCCGGTAATGCACAGCTGAACGGTCTTAGTGATAGGATCTCTTTTGAAGAGTGTGATGCCTTTGATCGATTGCGGACTTTGAAACATGAAGGTAGGAGTTTTGGCGTGGTGATCATGGACCCACCGGCATTTGTCAAAAACAAGAAGAATATTGCCGAGGCCACCAAGGGCTATATGACGGTTAACCGCAGGGCAATGGAGCTGCTGGAGCCGGGTGGCTACCTGATAACCTGTTCCTGCTCTTATCACATGGGGCGGGAGGCGTTCCGTGATGTGCTGACTCAGGCGGCACGTCAGGCCAAACGGGAAGTGCGTCTTGTGGCAACCTGTGCCCAGGCTGCTGACCATCCGGTATTGCTGTCCTTCCCGGAGTCAGAGTATCTCAAGTGTTTGGTGCTGCAAGTGGTTTAGCAGATGCGGCTATTTAATTTAAAAAGCTCCATAGGGATTACCCTTATGGAGCTTTTTTATTTGTTTGATGCTACTTTGATTCCCGATGAACAGCCAGAGGTCCCCAGGACTGGTTGATGCACATCAGTTCCAGTTCATTGATGTTGACGTGTGCCGGTCTGCTGACCACCCATTCGATTGTTTCAGCAATATCTTCTGCAGTTAAAACATCAGCACCTGCGTAAACCTTGGCAGCCTGAATCTCATTTCCCTTGAAGCGTACCTTGGAAAATTCTGTTTCAGCCATTCCCGGTTCAATGCAGCTTACTCTGACTTTTGTTCCCAGTAGGTCGGCCCGCAGATTGCGGGAAAACTGGGTAACAAAAGCTTTTGTACCTCCGTACACATTGCCGCCAGGGTAGGGCCAGTTTCCGGCTGTTGAACTGATGTTGACAATCTGTCCGCGATTGCGTTCAACCATACCGGGCAGGATGAAACGGGTGCAGTAGGTCAACCCTTTGATGTTGGTATCAATCATGGTGTCCCAGTCATCCAGGTTGACCTGATAGGCCGGCTCCAGTCCCAGTGCAAGTCCGGCGTTATTGATCAGTACATCTACAGCGGCGAATTGTTCCGGCAGTGATTCAACGGCCTTCTGAACAGCATTCCGGTCACGCACGTCCAACTGGATGATGTGAACCTCGGCTTTGCCGGCCAGCTCTTTTTGTAGTTCAAGTAGTAGATCTGTACGGCGTGCGGTCAGAATCAGGCGATTGCCTTTCTGGCCAAAAAGGCGTGCACAGGCTGCCCCAAATCCGGATGAAGCCCCGGTGATAAAAATTGTTTTTACGCTCATGGGTGTATCCTCCATTTCGTATCCGTTTTTATTTGTTTGCCTTATCCTTTTCCAGAAAATCCGTCAGGGTATCAGTTCTTAGCTTTACAGTTTTATCCTTCATTTCCGGAGTCCAGTCATAAAATCCCTTGCCGGTTTTTAAGCCCAGGTTACCTTCTTCGGCAAGCTTCTGCATAATTTTTGAAGGCTCTTTTGAGCTGCCCAAATCTGCGAAAAGGTATGTGGAAATATTGTGAAATGTATCCAACCCACCCATGTCCGCACTGCAGAAAGGTCCGGTTACGGCAAGCCGTCTGCCGTGACCGTAGATGATAGCTTTATCGACTTCTTCAATGTCAGCATAACCCTGCTCAACAATATGGAGCGCCTCTCTTAGCAGGGCGAACTGCAGTCTGTTGCCGATAAAACCCAGGCATTCCTTGTTCATGCGGACCGGCTGCTTGCCCAGGGCCTTAACCCATTCCATTGTTATGTCTACAGTCTCTTTAGATGTTTTTTCGCCAGGAACAACTTCCACCAGGGGGATCAGTTGCGGTGGATTCCAGAAGTGGGCAACAACTACCCGCTCCGGATGTTTAACGTCTTTTGAAATGGCGGTCGGACTCAGTCCGGAAGTGTTTGTTGCAAGGATGACATCGGGACGGCAGACTGCATCAAGCTCCTTGAAAATCATCTGTTTGAATTCCAGTTTCTCCGGTAGACATTCAATTACAAAATCTGCAGTTTTGGCAGCCTCGCTGATACTTGTTACACAGCTGATGCGCTGTATTACATCGGTCGTGCTGCTTCCTTTTAATTCACCCTGTTGCTCCAACCTGGAAAGACTTTCCCTGATGGCATTCATGGCTTTTACCAGCAGTTCTTCTGAAATATCGCACATCACCACTTGCCAACCGGCTATTGCCGACAGTTCTGCTATGCCGTGCCCCATTGTACCAGCCCCCAACACCGCAACCTTCTCGATTTTCATGGCTCTCTCCCCTATATTTCAGTAGAAATGTCACTAATTCACTTTCAGAACTCTAGAAATAATTGTCTTGAGTGTCAATTGATAATCCAATAAAAAAATAGTTCTGGTAGACTTGAGATGTTTTTTAGTTAAACATATTTACCAGGCATGATCAGAAAGTAATGATATAGTTTTAAAAGTTGATGTCTCAAAGTCTATTAACAAGGAGTATGAAAATGAAATATCTGCAAAAAGTTATATTCACATTTTTTATGTTAATACCTGCGGTTTCTTTTTCAGCAGACCTGAAAAAGATAACTGCAGCGGCATCAATTTCTGCCGTCACTGTCTACGCTGACCGGGCCCAGGTGACCAGAACCGCTTCCCTGAAGCTTAAGCCGGGTAGTTATCTGGTCGTTTTTGAAGGTCTGCCCACACTTGTTCAGGATGACTCTGTCAGAGTTGAGGGCAAGGGTGGGGCAGCAACAATAGTTGGCTTGGAGATCAAGCGGGCCTTTTTGAAGCAGAGTGGTGAAAAACGCGTAATGGAACTGGATGAGGAAATACAGACTCTGGAGCGCCGCCTGTCAACTCTGGATGCAAAAAAAGCCGGGCTTGCCGCACAGAAAGCCTTTCTTGATTCCATCAGGGTTTCCTGGGGGGATCGCATCTCCAAGGAGCTGGCAATCGGTAGACCTACGTCAGCACAGTTACTGGAAGCATCAAGTTTTGTCGGGGCTGGTGTTACGAATGCCGAAGAACAGAATAACAACATAGAAGTTGAGAAAAAGAGTATCAAGGACAAGATCGAAGCGCTGCGCCGTCAACGTGAGGAATCAACTGGATCTCACCGTAAGGAAATCAAAAATGTTGAGGTGATGGTTGATATCATTTCTGAAGGAACATTGAAGATGGATCTTTCTACCGTAATCGGCAGGGCCAGCTGGGTTCCTTCCTATGATGTCCGTCTTGGCTCCGATGCTAAAAACAGTGAGTTGACCTTTCGGGCCATGGTTCGCCAGCAGACCGGAGAGGACTGGAAGAACGTTTCCCTGACACTTTCCACAGCCAGGCCCTCTGCCGGTGGAGCACCGCCGGAGATGAATCCATGGCGCCTCTCTTTTTACCGCCCGCAATCCGTTTATGGCGCTGTTACTTCTATCGCCCCGGCAGCACCAATGATGTTGAAAAAGGCCAAAAGCGTTAGAAGGGAAGTTGCTGATGAAGATTACAAAGTTGCTGAGGAAGCTTCGGCTGCCTTTGAAACTGCACAGGTCAGCAATGAGCAGTCCTCGGTCGCGTTTACTATTTCCCGACCTATTGATGTTCCTGCCGATGGTAGTCAGCAGGGTAGTGTCATCGCCATTGAACAGTTCCCGGTCAACATGGAGTATCTGGCTGTTCCGAAGCTTTCACCGTTTGTCTTTCTGAAATCAGAGATAGTTAACAAAGCTGCATATCCATTGTTGCCAGGCAAAGTAAATACGTTTGTCGGCAATACATTTACCGGCAGTTCCTACCTGAAAAAGGTCGCTGCCGGAGAGAAATTTGACCTGTATTTCGGTGCTGATGATCAACTGACGGTCAAGCGGGAAGAATTGAAACAACGTAAAGAAGCCGGTCTATTCGGCAAGAACAAAGCCAGTTACCGTTATCGCATTGAATTAGGTAATTTCCGCAACGAAGCTCTCACAGTTACTTTGCGCGATCAACTGCCCATAGCCGGCGACGAAGAAATCAAGGTCTCGCTGGATGAGCCTACGATAAAGCCGGATGAGCAGAAAAACGATGGAACGCTAATCTGGAAGCTGCCGATGAAAGCTGGCGAGAAGAAAGAGCTGAGTTTCGGTATCCTGGTTGAGTATCCAAAAGATAAGGAAATAAGCGGGCTTTAGCCGTTTTAAAACTTTATCATTTTTGGTGAATGCCTCGCTTAGTTACTAGCGGGGCATTCATTATTAATAGTTGTATTATTGACTTTTTTAAATACGAAAAGCATATTCATTCAGATCTTTGCTGTTTCATATCAATAATTCAGAATTAACCTTAAATCAACTCAGGAACTATGCCCGCTACCCTGCTATCTGGATTCCTATCCGGTGCTGCTTTGATAATCGCCATCGGCGCCCAGAATTCTTTTGTCTTGCGCCAGGGCATCCGGCGTGAACATGTATTGCCGATCGTTCTGGTCTGTGCCGGTGCTGACGCAATACTAATCGCTGCCGGTATTGCCGGTCTCGGCGCTTTGATCCAGACCGTACCCATGATTTTGGATGTTACACGCTATGGTGGAGCCGCATTTTTATTTGTCTATGGGTTGATTGCTGCGCGACGGGCACTGCAACCCCATCTGCTCACGGTGGATTCCAGTGTTGGAACATCCCTTAAAGCTGCCATGGCAACCTGCCTCGCTTTCACTTTTCTAAATCCGCATGTGTATTTGGATACGGTTATCCTGCTTGGGTCATTAGCCAATCAGTGCGGTGAAAACGGTCGCTGGGTGTTTGGAGCAGGTGCAGTGGCTGCCAGCTTTTTCTGGTTCTTTGCTCTCGGATACGGTGCTCGACTTCTTCGTCCACTGTTCAGTAAGGCCAGTGCGTGGCGTGTTCTGGATGCGCTGATAGCATTGATAATGTTTGGGTTGGGCATGTCGTTATTCATGAGTAACGCTACATAAGGGTATCATGATTTTGGATGTCAATTTGTAGAAAGAGTAGTTGATTACATTTTGCTACAATAGGAGTTTCCATGAATAACAATATTGAAATCTGCCGCTGCCCCTGGGTGGACATGAGCAAGCCTGACTACATTGAATACCACGATAAGGAATGGGGCGTGCCGGTGCACGACGACCGTCTGCTGTTCGAGTTTTTGATACTGGAGGGGGCCCAGGCCGGATTGAGTTGGTACACGGTGCTACGGAAGCGGGAAAACTACCGCCTAGCCTTTGACCATTTTGATGCCGAAAAGGTTGCACGCTATGAAGACCAAAAGGTTCAGGAACTTTTGGCTAACCCGGGTATCATCCGCAACAGGGCAAAAGTGGCGGCCGCAATCGGCAATGCACGCAGTTTTCTGGCTGTGCAGGAGGAGTTCGGCAGCTTTGATGCCTATATCTGGCGCTTTGTGGATGGCAGACCGATTGTGAATGAGTTGAGGAGTTTTGCAGATTACCATGCCACCAGCAAGGAGTCGGATGCCATGAGCAAGGATCTGCTTAAACGCGGCTTCAAGTTTGTCGGTTCAACGATCTGTTATGCCCATATGCAGGCTACCGGCATGGTTAATGATCATACGATGGATTGTTTTCGCAGAGTTGAGCTTTTAAATCTGTAACAAAACAAGACTGATCGGATACAAAAATGCCCTACTTCTTTCCGGAAGCAGGGCATTTCTACGTTAAGACCAAGACTCTCTTAGACAGCCAGCCTTTTCAGTTCCGTCAGCAGCTCATCAGCTTTGATTCCCCTTTGAACACAGAGGGTAAACATATCCTCCGGCAGAGGTGCGCAGACTGTCAGGGTGCTTTCATCCGGCATTGAAACTGCAGTCTTGAAGGAGTGCAGAGCAAAACCGGTTGCTCCAGGTATGATCTGACCACTGTATCGTTTGTCACCTAAAACAGAATGTCCGATCATTTCAAGATGGCGCCTGATCTGGTGCATGCGCCCGCTGATCGGTGTTACCAGCAGCAGGCTGCAGGCTTTGCCTTTGGCCAGGATTTCATAACGGGTTTCCGATTCCTTGTCATCCAGCGGTTCTGTTATTACTCCGCTAGGATCAGGTACTCCTGCTACCAAGGCCAGATAGAGTTTGTCCAGTCCGGTTTCCTTGACTTGACGGCCAAAGAGACCGGCAGAGGATGAGCTTTTTGCCAAAATGACGGTGCCGGATGTTCCGCGATCGAGACGGTTGACCGGATAGAGCTTGCAGATCGTTTCACGGCTGGCCATATAGGCAATGCCGAAGTCGACCAGGTTTTCCTCTTCATCCGCAGTGCGGTGCATGGGTAATCCACGTGGTTTATTGATAACTGCAATATGGTCATCTTCATAAAGAATATCCAGATCCGGCTGCTCCTCGTTGAGCAGACGCAACAGTGTGGCGCTTTCCTTAAGGGTCACGGAGTCATGGAAGTACAGAAAAGTATCCGGGGTTGCTTTGTCTCCGTTTACTTTGACAGCGCCGCTCTTGATGAGCTTGCGGGGGTAACCGAAAGGTGACGTTGGCAGCAGGTTGCGCATAAAGCTTTCCAGCCTACGGCAATGGTCTTGAGGCATGATTTCAAATGTTAACATGGTTCCTTTGGTGGTCACGGAGGCCGTAAATGCCTCCGTGCAGGGGCTGATCCTAAGGTTTAATGCCGCGATCCCGCATCAGGTTGGAGAGTGAGCGGTCATAGGTCTTTTCTCCGTCTGCAGTAAACATGCATCCGGTTGCCTGGCCTTTTTCACGGTGATAGGCGACGCACTGACA
The DNA here is from genome assembly GCA_041737975.1 of Geobacterales bacterium. GTDB lineage: Bacteria > Desulfobacterota > Desulfuromonadia > Geobacterales > Pseudopelobacteraceae > JBGSQR01. The sequence goes on from JBGSQR010000635.1 coordinate 11,454, forward strand.
GCAGTTGCCGCGGCGTGGGCAGCCCTTGTTGTTATAGGTGCAGCGGCAATCTTCGCCGGTTCTTGTGCAGGACATGAGGTAACTCCTTTTGAAAACTTTTGACTGTAGTTAGAAATTAAACCTATAAAAAGCAGTTGATCACGCAAAGCCGCAACCAAAAGTAGGTGCCTCTAGGCAAGAACGCTAAGAAAACTGAAATCTTATCAAAAACAAAAGTTTCACCTGTTTGGTCAGTTTAAGCAGTTGACTTTCTTTGCGTCTTAGCGTCTTTGCGTGAGACGAATTGCCGATTTTAGGTTAAATGATCTTGTTCAGCGGATACTCGATGATTCCCTTGGCACCCAGCTTGATTAGTTCAGGCACGATCTGACGCACATCTTTTTCCGACATGATGCTTTCGATGGAAAGCCAGTCGGATTTGTAGAGGTTAGAAACAGTAGGGTGTTTAAGGCTTGGCAGTACACCTGTTATGGCTTCAACCTTATCAGCCGGGGCGTTCATCTTCAGGCCGACCATTCCTTCGGCAGCCAGAGAGGATTTGAGCAGGGTAGCGATTTGTTCGATCTTTTCACGCTTCCATGGATCCTCCCAAGAACTTCTGTTGGCGATCAGAACTGGCACAGATTCCATCAGTTCGCAGACGATGCGCAGGCCATTAGCCTTGATGGTTGAACCGGTTTCGGTAACTTCCACGATTGCATCGCAGAGTCCGTCAACGACCTTGGCTTCGGTAGCGCCCCAGGAAAACTCTACGGTAACGGGGATATTGCGCTCGGCAAAATAACGCTTGGTGAACTCCACCAGTTCAGTTGAGATGGTGGCTCCGGCCAGGTCTTCCGGGCAGGTTACCTTGGAGTCGCCATTGACAACCAGTACCCAGCGGGCAGGGCGGCGTGATACCTTGGAATAGACCATTTCGCAGACTTCAATTACATCTGAATCATTCTCGCGGACCCAGTCACGACCGGCAATACCGGCGTCGATGGTTGTGCGCTCTACGTAACGTCCCATTTCCTGCGGGCGTATCAGTTTGCAGTTCATTTCGTTATCGTCAATGGCAGGGAAATAGCTGCGGGAGGAGATGTTAATCTGCCAGCCGGCTTTCTTGAAAAGCTCTACGGTTGCGTTTTCCAGACTTCCCTTAGGTATGCCGAAATTCAAAATGTTTGACATGTTAAAAATACCTCGTCCATTATTGTATTTTATTAAAAGCTATGGTTTTTCTCACAGAACTCTGTGCCTCTTTGAGAAAATGCTTTTAGAAATTTAGGATTTTTTATAGACATCATCAGGATTAAATAGCGGATTCGAATGTTCTACCCACTGGTCGTTTTCCCATTTGACATAGAAGCAGCTGCGGTTGCCGGTGTGGCATGCGGCCGGACCATTCTGTTTGACTTTAATAATAACGGTGTCAGCATCACAGTCGGTAAGTACTTCCATGACCTCCTGGGTATTGCCGGACTCTTCACCCTTCATCCAATACTTGTTGCGAGTACGGCTGAAGAACCATGTTTTGCCCGACTCCAGCGTCAGGTTGAGGGTTTTCTCATCCATAAACGCCACCATTAACACTTCGCCATTCTCATAGTCCTGAATAACAGCCGGAATCAGGCCGCCCATTTTGTCGAAATCAATCTTGATCACATCTTTCTCCTTCTGGTTAAGTTATAGAGTTGGCAAGTATATGTTCTAAAGGGATAAATTGCAAGAAAGGAGAGTGCTTAAGTTGAGGCGGGTGGAATGTTGCCCTGCTTTAAGACCGTTTCAACAGTTAGTTCTGACAGCTCAAAGGCGGTATTGTTTAATCCGGGATGACCATGGCACCCTTGCCAAGTTTGCCAGCCAGTTCTTTGGCAGCGACAGGATCAAGCTTTCTGCCAACCTTGACCCGATACCAGACCCCTTTTTCTCCAAGATTGGATTCTACAATGGAGACATTGTATCCTTTGCCGGCCAGTTTACTTTTAATTGTTTCCGCTTCTGACTTCAAGCTGAATGAAGCGACCTGAACAGCAAATCCGCTGGTTTCCTTAGTTTTAGCCGCCGGCTTTTCAGTCGGAGTGTTTTTGGCTGCCGGTGATACCAGTGGATTAACCGGATGTTGCGGTTTGATTTTTTCTTCAGTTGTGTTGACTCCACTACCAATGACATTGTTTTTCTGATCGCCAGGAAGGGTTTTGTAAAAACTTAGTGCAGGGTTTGGTGCATTGACAGTTCCCTGTGTGGACTGGGAATTTTGTGGCTGATTGGCATCAGCAACAGGTGGTTGGGTTGGCTGAAGCGGCTGAACTGTCGGCTGGGCAGATACAGGTTGTTTGGGCGAACTTTCCAGGCTCTTTTGCTCATTAGCTGCCTGAAAGGCCTTCTTGGCGGAGCGTTGCGATAAAAACCATCCGGCACCATAGCCGATTATCAGGCAGATAATTGCCGTAATGACAATGGTCGGTTTAAGCAGTCCGCTGGACTCTTTACGGGCTTTTGGCTTATTCTGACCTGAGACATATGATTGTTTGGGGGAACTGTAGTCAATCCGCATATCTCGACTCCGTTACATCCGTTCCGGCGCTGAAATTCCCAGGATTGAAAGTGCATTTTTCAAGGTTTGGGCAGTGCGCTTAAGTAGATATAATCTTGCATTTGTCAGTGCCGGTTCTTCTGTAATGACCCGGTTCTTGTTGTAGAAACTGTGGAAACAGCCTGCCAGTTCGGTCAGGTAATAGGTTAATCTGTGCGGCTCAAAGTTTGAGGCGCTGTCATCTACCGAGTCTGGCAGTGCGTTCAGTAGTTTGATCAGTTGCAGTTCTTCAGCGGTCACCAACATGGAGATGTCGTTTGCGCCTGGTTCTGACGGGGCGATAAAGCCTTTTTCTTTGGCGTTTTCAAAGATACTGCAAATGCGGGCATGGGCATATTGCACATAGTAAACCGGATTGTCCGGTGACTGTTCCTTGGCCAGGTCAATATCAAATACAAGCTGAGAATCCGGTTTACGCATGATGAAAAAGAAGCGGGTTGCATCACGGCCAACTTCGTCGATCAGGTCACGCAGGGTGACATAACTGCCGGCTCGTTTGGAGATTTTGACCTCTTCGCCTCCACGCAGTACTGTTACCATCTGGTGCAGGACGTATTCCGGCCACCCTTTGGGAATGCCGCAGTCCAGGGCCTGTAATCCGGCACGGACTCTTGTGATGGTGCTGTGGTGGTCTGAACCCTGCTCGTTGATAACCCGGGTGAATCCGCGATTCCATTTGTTGAGATGGTAGGCGATATCAGGAACAAAATAGGTGTATCCGCCGTCTGTTTTGCGCATGACCCGGTCTTTATCGTCGCCGAAATCTGTAGTGCGCAGCCAGAGTGCGCCACCTTCTTCGTATGTGTAGCCATTCTTTTGCAGCAGTTGAACTGTTTCGTCAACCAGTCCTCTGCTGTACAGGCTTGATTCAAGTGTAAAGACGTCGAAAGAAACATCAAAGGCTTTCAGATCCAGATCCTGCTCTCGTCTCAGAGATGCCACAGCGAAGCGTCGGATGGCATCCAGATCGTCCGGGTCGCCAAGTGCAGTTATATGCTGGTCGTTGGCGTCAACAGTCTCTTTTGCCAGATATGAGACTGCAATATCCTTTATGTATTCGCCCTGATAGCCATCAGCAGGCCAGCGCGGATCATCAGTTTCAATGTTCAGACAGCGGGCCTGAACCGATAGAGCCAAGTTAGCAATTTGCGCTCCTGCATCATTGTAGTAGAATTCGCGTGTTACATCCCAACCTGTGGCGTTCAGCAGGCGGCAAACGGTGTCGCCGATGGCAGCTCCACGTCCGTGGCCGATGTGTAGCGGTCCGGTTGGATTGGCGCTGACAAACTCGACCTGTACCTTTTTACCGGCACCACTGGTTGTCAGTCCAAATCTGTCACCCATGGACTCGATTTCCAGCAAAGTAGACTGCCAGGCCGTCGCAGCAACGTAAAAGTTGATAAAACCGGGACCGGCAATTTCAGTTTTGGAGATTAATCCACTGTTGTCGGCAATATGTTTGATGATGATTTCTGCGATCTGACGCGGTGCCTTGCGTTCACCTTTGGCGATCTGCATGGCAATATTACAGGAAAAATCGCCATGCTCCGAATTGGCAGGTATTCCAATCAGCACTGCTGGAAAAGGAGAGGTTGTCAACTCAGAGTCTGTTGAGGCAGATTTTAGTGCGGTTTCAACCAGTGAGGCAATTCTGTGACGCATCATTTTTTGTTAGTTTCCTTGCTTTGGGTGACTGTTGATTTGGTTATGTCATCTTCTATGTCTTTTATGCTGACATCGCGGCAGTAATCGGGGCAGCGGGCTCCACCATCCGGTACACAGAATTTCTTGTTGCAGTTCTCACGCCAGGCGCAAACTGCACAGCTTTGACGGGACATAGATTGGCCTTTTATTGTTTTGTGTCTGATGCAAACTGGTAAATGACTTCATTGCTTCGAACAAGCCCCAGATCTTTGCGGGCGATTCTTTCAATATAGCGTCGATCACTCTGCAGTGCCACAACCTCGCGTTTCAGGTTTTCGTTTTCGCTGCGGATTTCTATCAACCGTTTTTCAATCTTGACCTTGTCCTGGCGTAGTTCATAAATACGCAGCAAACCCTTGTCACCAAAAACTGTGAAAAAGAGGATAAATGCAAGGCACCCGGCCGGTATTAGATACATCCTGTTTTCTAGCTTGAGCTTGAATTTCATACTAAAGCCCTTTGCCTATGCAGCCGGAAAAGTATTCAGCTGTGGTGGCAAGTCCGGTTTCAAGATCAATGGCGGGCTCCCATCCCAGCCTGCTCTTGGCAAGGGAGATGTCGGGCTGTCGCTGTTTTGGGTCATCCTGTGGCAGCGGCTTGAAAATGATCTTTGACTTGGACCTGGTTATTCTAACGATTTTTTCGGCAAACTCAAGGATTGTATTCTCAACCGGATTGCCAAGATTGACAGGCCCAATGAAATCATCGCACTCCATCATGCGGATCATTCCTTCCACAAGGTCGGAAACAAAACAGAAGGAACGTGTCTGGGAGCCATCGCCGTACATTGTTATGTCTTCATTACGTAAGGCCTGCAGCATGAAGTTTGAGACTACACGCCCGTCATTTTCAGCCATGCGGGGGCCGTAGGTGTTGAAGATGCGAATGATGCGGATATCAACGTTGTTCTGGCGGTGGTAATCCATCATCAGGGTTTCTGCGACACGCTTGCCTTCATCGTAACAGCTGCGGATGCCAATCGGATTAACATTGCCCCAGTAGCTTTCAACCTGAGGGTGGATTTGTGGATCTCCATAGACCTCTGAAGTTGAAGCCTGCAGGATACGGGCTTTGACCCTTTTGGCCAGTCCGAGCATGTTGATCATTCCCATGACACTGGTTTTTACGGTCTTGACCGGGTTGTACTGGTAGTGCACCGGGGAAGCCGGGCAGGCCAGGTTATAGATTCGATCAACTTCCAGCAGGATCGGCTCAACGATGTCATGACGGACTAGTTCAAAGCGGTGGTTATCCATTAGGTGGATGATGTTTTTCTTGCTGCCGGTAAAGAAATTATCCAGGCAGATCACATCATTTCCTTCGCCCAACAGTCTTTCGCAGAGGTGTGATCCTATGAATCCGGCTCCGCCAGTAACCAGTATTCTCATGCTATTTCCCCTCTGCGCAGATACCGACTCCGCAACGCCCAAGCGGAATGTAGCTGAATCCGCTATTTGCAAGTCGATCTGGTTTGTAGAGATTGCGGCCATCAACAATCAGCGGATTTTTCAATGCTGTTTTGATCCTTTCGAAATCAGGGTTACGGTATTCATTCCAGTCAGTGATGACCGTCAGTGCATCGGCGTTGTCCAGAATATCATACTGGTTCTGGCTGTATTCGATCCGGTCACCAAAGACTTTTCTGGCTTCCGTAATTGCTTCGGGGTCATGGGCACGGACAGTGGCTCCGGCAGCCAGCAGGCGCTCGATGACTGTGATGGAAGGCGCTTCTCGCATGTCATCGGTCCTTGGTTTGAATGCCAGGCCCCAGCAGGCGATTGTCCTGCCGGAGAGCGGTTTTTCTTGGTCTGGTGAACCTAGCGCCTTGATCAGTTTATCAGCTAAAACCTCTTTCTGGCGTTCGTTAACATCTTCAACAGCTTTCAGCAGTAGAAAGTCGTAGTTGCATTCCTCGGCGGTCATGATCATGGCTTTGACATCTTTGGGGAAACAGGAGCCGCCGTAGCCTGGGCCAGGAAAGAGAAAATCATAGCCGATACGTGAATCGGAACCGATTCCTTCACGGACAGCGGCAACATCGGCACCCATGCGCTCGCAGAGTCCGGCAACCTGATTCATGAAGGAAATTCTGGTGGCCAGCATGGCATTGGCGGCATATTTGGTCATTTCTGCGCTGCGGATGTCCATGACAATCATTCGGTTGTGCTTGCGCATGAAGGGGTCGTACAGCTCCTTCATGATCTCGGCCGTGCGGACGTTGTCGGTTCCGATAACAACCCGGTCCGGTTTCATGAAGTCTTCGATGGCTGCGCCTTCCTTCAAAAACTCCGGATTTGAAACTACATCGAACTCCAGACTTACCTGACGCTTGTCCAATTCTTCCTGTATGGCGATCCGCACCTTGTCAGCAGTACCGACCGGTACGGTGGATTTATCAACAATAATCTTGTAGCCGCTCATGCTGCGACCAATTTCACGGGCCACACCAAGTACATATTTCAGGTCGGCAGAGCCATCTTCGCCAGGCGGGGTACCGACTGCAATGAAGCTGATCAGTGAGGACTGGATGGCGCTTGTGGCGTCAGTGGTAAATGTGAGACGGCCTTCTGTCTGGTTACGCAGAATCATGTCCTTCAGGCCGGGCTCGTATATGGGTATGATCCCCTGTTTCAGGGCTTCAATTCGGGATTCATCAATATCAACCGTAATGACGGTGTTGCCGCTTTCTGCGAAACAGGCGGCTGCTACCAGGCCGACGTATCCGGCACCAAAAATACAAATTTTCATGTTTAAATCCCCTGTCAAGGTTAGACTTTAAAAAATATCACATATACTACTGTAATTCCAAGGCTATTTTAGTTAATCCGCTTCTTCTCTGGCTTTGAGCGCTTTTGAGTATGCTTCGTTACGCGAAAGGCCTGTAATTTCAGCAGCTTTTTTTGCAGCATCTTTAATGGACAGGCCCTCTTCATTCAGTAAACGATCAAGTACAGAGTCCAGAGACTCGACTTCTTTTGTGACTGCTTCTCCGGGAGCGATCAGGATTACTACCTCGCCCCGAACTTTTGCCTGGGAAACAGTTGCAATTACTTCTGATACCGTGCCAAGGATAAATTGCTCATAGATTTTGGTTAGTTCTCTGGCGATTGCAATCTGGCGGTCACCCAGTACTTCATACATGTCGGACAGTGTGCTCTCAAGACGATGTGGAGCTTCATAGAGAATTAAAGTTCCAGTTGTTTCAGCCAGACCCGCCAGGAAGCTGCGGCGTTTTCCCTGTCTTGCTGGTGGGAAACCGGCAAAAGTGAAGTTATCGCTGGGTAATCCGGCACCTGACAGTGCTGTGATGGCGGCGCAGCAACCAGGTATGGGAATGACTTGAATGCCTTCTGCAAGGGCATCACGTACCAGGTGATACCCGGGGTCTGATACGCAAGGTGTTCCGGCATCTGATACAAGGGCAACATTTTTACCATGACGCAGATTTGATAAAATTCGTTCGCCCTTCAGTTGCTGATTATGGTCGTAATAGGACGTTAATGGTTTGCTGATATTGAAATGATTCAACAGTTTAAGCGAGTGACGCGTATCTTCTGCTGCTATCAAGTCAACTTCACCTAAAATGCGTACGGCACGGTAAGTAATGTCCTCCAGGTTTCCTATTGGAGTGGAGACTATGTAGAGTATGCCGCTCATGAAATTCTCCCGCATATCCATGCTGGAAACTCCCACCATGGTATTGCCTTTATTCCGTGGGCCATTGGTTGTTCTTGCGGAATCCGGCATACCAGTATTCCTGCCTCACAAGCATCTTCTCCCGCCAGTTTTCTCAACTTCTTTAGTCCACTCAGATGCGCTGCACCGGGTGTGGTTGTTAGTGCAATTTCTATGGGGATGATTTTTTCACCTGACTGAACTATCAGATTTACTTCCAGTCCATCGTGTGATCTCCAGTACCAGAGAGCAGGCTTTTTCCCGGCATTTGTGAATGCTTTAACAGCCTCAATGACAACCAAACCTTCAAATAGTGCCGGTCCCATGGCTCCGGATAAAGCAGCTTCCCCGTTTGGCTGGCGGGTGAGGTAGCAGGCAATGGATGGGTCGGTCATATAGAGTTTTGGAGCTTTGGTTACACGCTTTCCCATGTGGTTGAAATATGGCGGCAGTATGTAGGCCAGATATGATGCTTCCAATACTCCAGCCCATGTTTTGGCTGTAGGTAATGTGATGCCTGTCTGTCGTGAAAAGCTGGCACTGTTGAACTCTCGGGCGTGCAGTGCACAAGCCATGGATACAAAATGTTCGAAAGCCCTTGTGTCGCGGATGTTTTGCAGTTGACGAACATCTCTTTCAACATAAGTCTGCATGTATGACCGCAGCCACAGGTCGCGTTTTTCCGGGTGAAGAGCAAGTTCCGGGTAACAGCCGTTCCAGAGGATGTTTTCTAACGTCAATGGTATTTGCCCAAACTGTTCTTTAATGCTCAACGGGAGCAGGTCCAGAATCGCTACCCGTCCAGCCAGTGTTTCATCCACATTACGCATCAAGTGAAACTGTTGTGATCCGATCAGCAGCCAACGGCCATTGCGCTTGCGGTCATTATCAATTCTTAGTTTAAGGGAAGGAAGCAATTCCGGTACATACTGGATTTCATCAAGAATTACTGTTTTGTCGCCAAAGCGGTCCAGGAAACCGTTTGGATCATTCAGTGCAAAAGATCGTTCAATCTGGTCATCAAAAGTAACATAGGCAAAACCCTCCTCAAGCTCATTCCGTAAGAATGTCGTTTTACCAGCCTGGCGTGGCCCGGTAATCAGCACAGCTGGAAACTGTGTCATAGCTTTTTTGAGTGTGTCGGAAAGCTGCCTTTTAATATACATACGTGCAAAAATATATAATAATTTTATATTTGTCAACTAATTGATACTAAGGAGTTATTTATTTAAATGTCCTGTTTTTTTGATAATAGTCAGATATGTACTTTGCAAGGTGGCTATTATATCAGTTTTAAAAAATAATGTAATAAAAATAGTATATTATAAATATTTATACAAATATAAAATTTAGTATATTAAATGTACATTGTAAGTATTAATTTCAATTAAATCAGCTAAAATTAGATATTATTTGTAGATTTATTTTTATGTTACTATTTATTTGCAATGTGGATTGATATGATAAATATCTGACAAATATAAAATAAACATAAATATTTGTCAGATATGGGTGTGTCGCAGATATTATTGTTATTTTATGGAATTAATATAGAACATATGAAATTAGTGGATTGATGACTGAAATTCAATTGTTGGCGGTAGGTTGAAAGGAAACAGGGCGTTACCTTTAGGTATCGCCCTGTTGATAGGTAGTATGAGTTAAAGTCTACTGACTGTTACAAGATTAAGTTTCACGCACGTCTATAATTGTTTTGACTACAGGCTGAATGATCTCTACCAGCTTGTCTTTTGAAACGTCCTGCACTTTGAAAGTGATAACCCATTCAGCGTCATCTGCTTCCTCGCGCTCACTAAACCCGAACCCAACAATGTTACCTCCAGCTCCGAAAATAGCGGAAGTAATTTTGGCTACTGTTCCCTTGTCCCCAGCAGTTGTAACCGTTATTCGAACACCGGGTCTACGTCCACCCAAGAGTTGCAGAAGCACTTTGAACAGATCGGATTCGGTTATGATGCCCACCAACTCGGTGCCCCTCATTACCGGAAGGCCTCCGATTTTGTGGTCAGCCATGATGCGTGCTGCGTCTTCCAATGGTGTGTCCTCAGGGATCGATACGACCTTTGTAACCATGATTTTATCAATTGTAAGTTTTTCCAACAGTTCGGGGATTTCCCATTTTGCAAGTGTTGTTGCCGGAGAAGGGGAGGCTTTGAGTATATCATCATCAGATACAATACCCACTAAGTGCCCTGCACTGTCAATTACCGGCAGTCGTCGAACCTTTCTTTCTCGCATTATGGTCATTGCATTTGCTACGGAGTTGTGTGGTGAAACGGTTATCGGGTGCAGTGTCATACGATTTGCTACAAGCATGGCTACCTCCTGAAATGGTATTGCAACTGTTCTAATAATACCACAAAATAGACTTAAATCTATAATCTATCTCATCTGATTTCTAGTAATTATCTGTCTCAATTGAAGAGTTTTTAGAAAGAATTGTATTGTATAGATTGATATGTAGTTTTGATTCTGCTTCAGAAGAAAAGTTTGCAGAAATGTGTTGTTTTGCCTGTTTGCCGATTTTATTACATGCATCCGGTGATATAGCCAGGTACTGAATCATGTTCTGAAAGTCGGATTCACCATTATATAGCCAGCCGGTATTACCATGAGTAACCAGTGACCGGTTCCCTCTGATGTCAGCAGCCAGTACAGGACGTCCCAATACCATGGCTTCAAGCAGGCTGTTAGGCATCTCTTCATACTCTGAGCAGTTCAATACAATATCGGCACGGTTATATAAATTGCCCATATTGTCATGAGGGATTTCGTCCGTCCAGGCTGCGTGGGGATATAATGCTAACAGCTGTTTGATTTTTTCTGTATAGGCGGCATCAACAGCACCACCGGCTATTACCAACATCAGTTTATGGATGTTTGAGGTCAGCGGTGCAGATGCGGTGATGGCGAATTCGACCTGCTTAACGGGTCTTAGCATGGCTGGCAGCAGCAGTACAAAGGCATCTTCTGGTATATCTGGAATAGAAATATCTGATGTGGGCAGCGGTTCCACTCCCTGTGGAATAATTGTAATTTTGTCTGAAGTGCCAGGGAAATGTGATTTAACAGATTCAGCACATTTTTGATCAAAGCAGATTATAGATGTTGTTGCAGCAAGTGCGCAAACTGTTGAAGGATGCATTCGGAATGCCGGGTCATTGATGTCACTTCCGGTGATTGAAATAATAAACGGTTTACCGATTTTTGATTCCAGGTATTGTGCAATATGGCCGCAGTGGTAGGCGTGAAAGGAGTGGATGATGTCAGGAGAAAAAAAACGAATACTGTTTAACATCTCGTCTGGTGACAAACTGTCTGCTGGTAGCTGCAGAACTGTAATTTCCGACTTTTCCAGGTGGTGAATAATGCGTTGGACAGTGATTATATTCCCGCGTGTAGGACCGGTTGAGTAGGGAGATATGATAGCAATTCGCATGGCTTGCGGGTTACTTCAGGGTGGAGATATAACTGCGGACGCCTTCCATGATTCCTTCGGCAGTCATATCCAGGTAAGACTGCTTTTTCATGCGGGCCTCTTCCTGGGCATTACTCAGGAAAGCGGTTTCAACCAGAATGCTCGGCATGGTGGCACCGACCAGTACATAAAAAGGTCCCTGTTTAACCCCCAGATTTTTTAAATCCGAATAATGACCCTTAACTTTTTTGTGAAGTGATTTTTGAATTTCTTCGGCCAGATGGGCCGAGTCATTGAGTTTGTAATTTGCCATTAGATCAAACAGGATTGCCTGAAGGACGCTGACTTTTTCCAGTGATGTGCCGTTTTCTTTTGCAGCTAACTGGGCAGATTTCTCGGTCTTGGCCAGATTCAGGTAATAGGTTTCGATGCCTGAAGCGTTGCGGTTTGCAGCAGCATTGGCGTGAACCGAAACAAACAGGTCTGCATTTACCTTGTTTGCAATTGCAGTACGTTCCTCCAGAGGAATGAATATGTCGGTGGAACGGGTCATGACCACATCCAGACCGAGTTCCTCTTTGAGTAGCTCGCGCAGCTTCAGTCCTATGGCAAGTACGACATCTTTTTCCTGTAACCCGCTGATTCCGATGGCTCCAGGGTCATGTCCTCCATGCCCCGGGTCTACAACAATACGGCGGATTTTGGAGATTGAATTTTTATGAACTGGTTTTACCTTGTGTTCAATGGCAGCAACTACTTCACGTTTTTTTTCTGTAAATGGTTCAGGGGCAGCACTGATGGAAGCTTCCAGTCGTGAAATCTCGAGGCGACGTTCGCCACGAACATCAATGATCAGTCTGGCCGGGTCGGAGAGGGGGAAGATTTTAAAATCCTTGATGTTTTCGGTGTCAAGGACGACCCGCACAACATCATTTCTGTATTGGCCTACACGAGCTCCCTTAAGCAGGCCGTCGCCGATGGTGATATCCTTAACATTTCTGCCGAGTCTGGAGCGGTTGATATCAATATAAACCCGACCAGGTTTGCCGGGAGTACCTTTACCCAGTTCATGGACTTCCCAGGTAGTGTCCTTGTCCAGTTCCAGTGAAACGCGTGTGTAGTCAGGGTTTGACCAATGCTTGATGTCACTTAGTACCGCCAGAGGGCGGTTGGCAGCAGAAGTATGCAGCGCAAAAACCGGTTTTTTGGTCTTCTTTTTAGCCGCTTCAGCCAGGGTTGGAACAAGCAGGCAAAAGAGCATCAAATAGATTATGGAGGAGAGAAGTCTTTTCATCAGGCCATTTTCTTCAATTCGTCCAACAGATTAAGAGCTTCCAGTGGTGTCATAGCAGATATATTCAGTTTTTTCAACCTTTGCCGCAACAGGTCTTCGGTTGGTTCAAACAGGGAAAACTGGCGTGACTCTGTTTTTTGCTGCGTTTTACGGCTCTTGGCCAGGCGTGGTGCGCCCTCTTCGAATTCCCCGTTTTCCAGGTTGTGCAGTATCTCTTTGGCGCGTTCGATAATGTCGGACGGCATGCCGGCCAGTCTTGCCACCTGGATGCCGTAAGAGTGGGAAGCACCGCCCGGTATGATGGTTCTGAGGAAAATAACTTGGTCGTTCCATTCACGTACCGCCACGGTGAAGTTCCTGATCCTTTCCCGTGTCACGGTCAGTTCGGTCAGCTCGTGATAATGGGTGGCAAAGAGCGTCCTGGCACGGCAGGTTTCTGTGTCGTGGATGTACTCTGCTACGGCCCAGGCGATGGATACACCATCAAAGGTAGATGTGCCACGACCGATCTCGTCCATTACTATCAGGCTGCGGGGTGTGGCATTGCGCAGAATGCTGGCAGCTTCCATCATCTCTAGCATGAAGGTTGATTGTCCGCGGGCTAGATTGTCACCGGCCCCGACTCTGGTGAATATCCGGTCTGCGATACCGATACGAGCGGCAGAAGCCGGCACAAAACTGCCGGTTTGGGCCATCAGGGTGATCAGGGCAACCTGGCGCATGAAGGTCGACTTACCAGCCATATTGGGGCCGGTAATCATCAGTATTTGATTCTCTCCGCCATCTAGACGGGTGTCATTTGGCACAAAACGTTCACCCAGCTTCATACCTTCAATGACCGGATGGCGCCCATCCTTGATGTCAATTACGTCCGATTCATCAACGACCGGCTTACAGTAATTCCGTTCATCAGCCACAATTGCCAGCGATATCAGTACATCAAGCACGGCCAGGCCGTCGGCTGTGCGGGCGATGCGGCACCCTTCTCCGGCGATCCTCTCTCTGATTTCCTGAAACAGGGTGAATTCCAGATCACAGATACGGTCTTCAGCTCCGAGCACTTTTTCTTCGTAGTTTTTCAGTTCATCAGTTATGTAACGTTCGGCGTTAGCCAGGGTCTGACGCCTGACATAGTCCGGTGGAACAGAGGCCAGGTTACTTTTAGTTATCTCAATGGAGTAGCCGAAAACCCTGTTGTAACGGATTTTAAGCGTTGAAATTCCGGTACGGGCCCGTTCCTGTGCCTCAAGTCGGGCAATGAAGCCTTTACCCTCACTGCTGATGGCGCGTAACTCGTCCAACTCGATATTATAGCCGGTGGCAATAATGCCCCCTTCGCGCAGTGAAAATGGCGGACTCTCAATGATGCCATCCTGAATTATGGTGCGCAGATCGTCTAGCGGGTCGATATCTTTTGCCAGGGATTTCAATAGCGGAGCTTGCAACTGTTGCAGACATTCCAGCAGTTCTGGAAGCTGCTGCAGAGAGTCATGCAGGGCACGCAGGTCCCGTGCACCGGCACTGGCCATGCCGATACGACCGTTCAGCCGTTCCAGGTCTGCTATGCCGCGCAGCTTCGAGATCAGGTCGTCTCTGGTTGTTCCACCTTCCAGTAATTCTTCCACAGCATCCAGGCGTTGACGTATGGGCTCTAACCCGACCAGCGGATAGCTGAGCCACTGCTTAAGGCGGCGTGCGCCCATGGCGGTTGAGGTGCGATCAAGGCAGCCCAGCAGTGAGCCGGATTTGCGTCCTTCGGCCATGGTTGAGGTGATTTCCAGATTTCGTCGGGTGGCTGGATCCAGTGCCAGGTGTTCAGAGCGCTGGTAGACGCGAATATCCCTGATGTGTGGTATGGCCGATTTACGGTTTTCACGCAGATAGTAGAGGGCTGCTCCGGCGGCCAGCTGGCCGGTCAGCATTCCATCCAGTCCCAGCGCTTCCGTGGAGGCGGCTCCAAACTGACTGCAGAGCAGCGAAGCGGTGTAATCACGTTCATAAACCCAGCCCGGCGCGCGGGAGATAATCCTGTTGGTCAGGAAATCCCGCAGTTCAAGCGGCAGTGAATCAGTCTCTAGATTGTCCGGCACAAGTACTTCACGGGGATTGACGCAAACCGCTTCAGCCGAGGCCGCCGCCGCTCCACCCAGTTCCGTAACCCGGAATTCCCCTGTTGAAAGGTCCAGCCAGGCAACACCCCAGCGGTCCTGGTCACCACGATGCAGGGCCAGCAGGTAGTTGTTTTCATCAGGGGACAGGCTTTCCGACTCAATCAGCAATCCCGGAGTAATTACCCTGACAACTTCTCTTTTGACAATTCCCTTGGTCTGCTTGGGGTCTTCCACCTGTTCGCAGATGGCAACCTTGTAACCGGTCTCGATCAGTTTTGCGATGTAGGGGGTAACTGAATGGTATGGAACACCGCAAAAGGGGATTTCGTCGCCGCTCCCCTTATTGCGGGATGTGAGGGTGATGTCAAGGATCCGCGAAGCAATCAGGGCGTCATCCAGGAACATCTCGTAGAAATCCCCCATGCGGAAGAAGAGGATCGCGTCAGGGTAACCGGACTTGATCTCCAGATACTGTCTCATCATGGGGGTTTGTTCTGCCATTAAAATTTGTACCTTTCCGGAATATATCGTCTGTTTTTATTTATTAATGGCTCTCTTAGTATAAAACCAAATTAAAACTTGAATCTGAAGCCGACGGCTACATTGTGGCTTTCCATTTTCAGGCCAGAGGTTGGGAAAAAGCTGTTTTTAAAGGATGCTTTGTCGGTTGCAAAATAGCGATAGCCGATATCCAGCGAATATCTCGGGCGGAGAGCTATTTCAACTCCGGTTCCTACCTGGTAGGCAAAGACTGTGTCGTCATCTTTATCATATATAATACTTCTTGTGCCGTTATAAGTTGCATTGGTTTCACTGAGGTATATGGTAGCAAAACCGATGCCGCCTCCGAAATATGGTGTGACCGGTGAATCATTGCTTAGATCAAAGAAAGCGTTGAACATAGTTGCCATAATCCCCACACTTCCATCAACATTGCGGTAGCTGTTATTTGCATTGTTGTTGTCTTTAATGCCGGACATCTCGTTGTGCTTGTAAGAAATTTCACCTTCCAGCCGAACAATGCCAAAGTCATACCCGCCAGTAACTCCAGTATTTATGCCGGCATCAAAATTTACAGTCTCATCAATAATTCCAACATTGTCGGTCAATACAACAGAGTCCTTAGGTATTGTAACTCCCAGAAATCCTGAGACATAAGGGCCGGGTCTTCCTGGCTGGGCATTACCGGTTGATACGGATGCGATAATACATGCTGCTGCAATGACGGTTGTAAAGAGTTTCATATTATTCTCCTTTGCTATTTTGCTGGATTAAAAAGTGTTGTTTAATTTATGCTCTGTACTGTAGCAAAAATAAGGCCTTCCTGTAAACATCTGCCGCAGAAAATTCACTATCAGACAATTTGTCTGTTCTTACCGGTTTTATGAAACCTCTCAGCTTCAGGCGTTCACTTCGGGTGATAACCGGATTGTTAAACCCGATGCGTGGTGGAATAAACAGATCTGAAAAGCCGATTTTACTAATAATTTTGCTGAGACAAGGGTTGAGTTGCAGTTTTGAATCGCTCTGAGGCAGGTATGGGCCTTTAGTATTTTTACCCAAAAAAGCGACAAAATTGCCGGGTGAATCTTTCTCTTTTTCCATTTTGCGAATTCGCTCGATTTCACCGGAAACATTTTCCAAAGCCCCATTATGGGCAAACTGTAGAATCTGTAAGCCGGAATGAGTCACCAGCTCTATGAACTCGTCAATTTTGTAGGTTTTTACAACCGGGTGCAGCAGGGCATCTGCCAGTCCGGAATCCGAGCGGGCTTCAAAAGATGCTTCAATATAACTTTTTAGTCGAGATCCGGATTTCGCTCTCTTGATCAGACGTTTTGCATCAGCGGTGCTATTGATCCCGATTCTGCGGAAAGCATGTCTGATGGATTCTTCTTCTCTTCTTGCATAGCGACTGTAAACCATTATTCTGATGATGCCATTGTCTGCTAATCTGGATTTGAGAGAAATAAGGGCTTGTAATGGGTCTGACATGTGGTGAATCACACCATAGGAATCAATGAATCCGTAGGGTCCTTTTGCTGTCTGCAGGTCAATCAGATCACCCTGGCAGAAGTTCACATTTCGCATGCCGTGCAGCAGGCAGTGTTTACTTGCGCGCTTCAGGTTCGCCTGGGAAAGGTCCAGTGCGGTAATGGGAATATCTGGATTCGAAACAGCAAAAGGATACGGAGCAAAACTGCCGCATCCGGCAATTAGTATCTTTTGGGCCGCAGCAGGAGGTAATTCTCCGTTAAATCTGGTCCAGAGTGCTGTCAGATTAAGGGCATAGGTGTCGCAACGGCGTACTGAGGCCAGCAAAGAATAGTTGGGATAGGGGTGCTTTTCGTAATGGAGGTGAACCGCATCTGACATTTGATATTTGTAGCAGTTATGGTGAGTGCTTTCAATAGCGCTATGCTTAAAATTTATCTGTTTTTTAGTCATTAGCCAATTTGATGTTTATAAACAACCATATTTCTGCTAATGTTCCACAATTATACAGCTTTGTATTATTTGAAAAGAGGTAATTAATCAAGATGCAGCGTAAAGCGGTAGTACTCTTCAGCGGTGGGCTTGATTCAACAACCTGCATGGCTATGGCTGCGAAGGATGGATTTTCGCCATATGCCATAAGTTTTTCCTACGGGCAGCGGCACAGCTATGAACTTGAAGTTGCCAAGGCTAATGCGGTCAAGCTTGGTGCTGTAGAACAT
>JBGSQR010000636.1:0-2536 GCA_041737975.1 Geobacterales bacterium
CTCCCGTCAAGGGAGGGGGAATATAAAAACGGAGAAAATATTATGCCCCCAAAACTAATAAGAATCGGCACTCGCGCCAGTCAACTGGCACTCTGGCAGGCCAAATGGGTCAAGTCGGAGCTTGAAAATAGATATCCAGATATGGAAGTCACCCTGACAAAGATCAAGACTATGGGGGACAAAATCCTTGATGTGCCCCTGGCCCAGGTTGGCGGGAAAGGTTTGTTCGTCAAAGAGATCGAGGAAGCCATGCTGCGTGGCGAGATAGATATCGCTGTACACAGTATGAAAGACGTGCCAACGGATTTCCCGGAAGGCCTTGGCCTGCACTGCATAACCAAACGTGAAGACCCGCGTGATGCCATTATCTCACGTAATGTGAAGTTTGCCGATCTTCCCCAGGGGGCCAGAATTGGTACTTCCGCCCTGCGTCGTCAGGCCCAGTTGCTGAAAGAGCGTCCTGACCTGCAGATGGTGATTATTCGCGGCAATGTGGAAACCCGCATCCGCAAGCTGGAAGAGGAAAAACTGGACGCCGTGGTTTTGGCTGCCGCCGGCCTCAAACGCCTCGGTTTTGAAGAGCAGATTTCCGAATATCTGAGTGTACTGTTCTCCGTGCCGGCCATCGGCCAGGGTGCGCTGGGCATCGAATGCCGCCTGGATGATGAGGAGCTCAAAGCCACCATCGACTTTTTTAATGATCCTGAAACCAGCTATGCCGTGCGTGCCGAAAGGGCCCTCTTGAAACGCTGCGAAGGCGGTTGTCAGGTGCCGATTGCCGCGCATGGCACCGTAAATGGCGATGAACTGGATCTGGTTGGTTTCATCGCAGCCGTGGATGGCAGCCGTTCAGTTAAAGGCAAGATTGTCGGCCATGTTGACCAGTGTGAACAGCTCGGCATTCTGCTGGCTGAGAGCCTGCTGGTACAAGGCGGCAAAGAGATGCTGGAAGAGGTATACCGGAGGGAGATCCATGCATAGCGGAATAGTCTATCTGGTTGGGGCGGGTCCGGGTGATCCGTCTCTGATAACGATGCGCGGAGTGGAATGTCTGCGTCGGGCTGAAGTTGTGGTTTATGATTACCTGGCCAATGAACAGCTGCTCAACCATGCACCTGACACAGCAGAGCGCATTTACGCAGGCAAGATCGGCGGCAGGCACAACCAGGGACAGGACGAAATTAATGCCGTACTGGTTGAAAAAGGGCTGGCAGGAAAAGTTGTTGTTCGCTTGAAAGGCGGCGACCCCTTTGTATTCGGTCGTGGCGGCGAAGAGTGCCAGGCATTGCAGGAAGCCGGAGTACGATTTGAAGTCGTGCCTGGCATCACGGCCGCCATCGGTGCCGGTGCCTATGCAGGTATTCCGTTGACCCACCGTGATTTCACCGCCTCGGTCAAGCTTATCACCGGTCAGGAAGGCAAAGACAAGGACGAATCCAACATTGACTGGGCCGGTCTTGCCCGGGACAATGGCACGATTGTTTTCTACATGGGGGTCATGTCCCTGCGCAGAAATATGCAGCAGTTGGTTAAATATGGCAGAAGCCCGCAAACTCCGGTGGCTTTGGTGCGCTGGGGCACTACCTCCGGCCAGCAGGTTCTGACCGGTACGCTTACAGATATTGCGGACCAGGCTGAAAAGATCGGCTTTAAACCACCGGCAATTACCATTGTGGGTGAGGTTGTTTCCCTGCGAGAAACCCTGCGTTGGTTTGATACAAGGCCACTGTTCGGCAAGAAAATCCTGGTCACGCGTTCCGTTGATCAGGCTGGTGATTTTTCGCGCATGCTGTGCGAGCATGGTGCCACCGCCATTGAATGCGCGACTATCCATATCAGGGAGCCGCAACAGTGGGGACCTCTGGACGAAGCTATTGCAAAAATAGGTCAATATGACTGGCTGGTGCTGTCGTCGGCCAATGCGGTCAATTATTTTTTCAAGCGCCTGGGCGAAAAGGGACTTGACTCCAGAGCGCTCGGCTCCTGTCGGGTCTGTACCGTTGGGCATAAAACAGCCGAAACCTTGAAAATATATGGTATCCGTGCCGACCTGATCCCTTCCGATTACAAAGCCGAAGGGATTGTGGAAGAGTTTGCCAAGCTGGATATTAAAGATTTGAAAGTCCTCTATCCCCGCGCCGATCATGCCCGTGAAGTCATTCCGCTGGAACTGGCCCGCATGGGCGCTTTTGTGGACAGTCCGATCTCCTACAGTAATATTACTCCGGAAAAACTCCCTCCGGAAGCGGTTCTGGCACTGGAAACCCGTTCAGTGGACTGCATTACTTTTACCTCCTCATCCACGGTCAGAAACCTGGCTGCCATGCTGGGTGGTGAAGACCGTATGCTGGACATGTTGAAAGGTGTGGCGGTGGCCTCCATCGGGCCGATTACAACAAAAACCTGCCGCGCCATGGGGTTGAAGGTGGATATACAGCCGGAAAAATACACACTGGCGGCCATGACTGATGCGATTGAGAAGTTTTTATCATCCCCTCCCTAGACGGGAGGACCTCAGAGGCCTAAAGGGGCGGGG
>JBGSQR010000006.1:0-3539 GCA_041737975.1 Geobacterales bacterium
CGCATGACTTCATAAGTTCCTTCAATGGATATCGACGATTGACCGGCATGATCCTGTCCCGTAACTCATCAGTAGTAGCATTTAGTGAGACAGCCAGATTGACGTTCGGGATTTCCTGACCTAGCCGTTTCATCTCTGGAACCAGGCCGCAGGTAGAAACCGTAACACGTCGATTTGAAAGCTGCAGACCGTTCCCGTCAATCATGATCTTGATGGCCGGAATGACATTGTCCAGATTGTGCAGCGGCTCACCCATTCCCATCATGACAATGTTACGTATCAACACAGGTGAATCCGGTATATTGTCGTCACCATCCTCATCGTTTTCAACAAAAAACGGGATGGATGTCACTTGCGTATCTGGCAATACAGGATTAACAGCCAGGTCGCGCTTGACAGCCATGATCTGGTTGATAATTTCTGAAGTTGTCAGGTTCCGGGTCAGTTTAAACGTACCGGTCAGACAGAATTCGCACCCCATGGCGCATCCTACCTGGGAAGATATACAGAGAGTATTGCGCCCCTCAATAGGTATCAGCACCGCCTCAACAGCGTTGCCATCAGCAAGGGTGAACAGATACTTACGAGTGCCGTCACTACCGCTCTCCACCGCTTCAATCTCCAGATTGCTGATTGTGGCAGTTGCTTCAAGTTCTTTGCGCAGATCTTTTGAGATATTGGTCATCTCCTCAAAGCTCTTGGCATCCTGCTGATAAATCCATTTAAATATCTGGGTCGCCCGAAAACGTTCTTTCCCCTGTCCCTGCAGAAACTGCTCCATTGCCGGCAAGGTAAAGTTTTTCAGATCGGTTTTATTTTCTGGTTGCAAATCAGTTCCTCTTTTCAAATAATCAGCAGATAAATTATGGTTTCTTTTCGGTCGTTTCACCTGTTAATTCCGCCTTGGGAATCGCACTTACAGATGTGGGTTCGACCGTCTGGCTTTTTGGTGCGTCTGCCGGTTTTTCTGTCTTTTCCTGCTTATCCTTATCTTCACTACCTTTGATTGTCACAGAAGCAGAAGATGTTGATGCAAACACCGGCGGAGCACTTGTCACCATATCGATCTTGCGCTGCATACCGGCAATATTAGGCTGCGAAGCCATAGCCACCTGATACTCATCCTCTGATATGACAGCCCTCTGCCGCATCAGTTTCAGTATCAGGTCCGAACGCTTGACGACCTTATTGAGATTTCTATAGGGATTATAGGCCACACGCGGGCCCGGCAACATGGCCGCCAGAAAAGCACATTCCCGTGGAGTCAGTTCTGCAGCCGACTTACTGAAATAGTATCGCGCACCGTGCCCGATGCCATGAACCATAGGCCCCAACTCCACCACATTCAGATAGAGTTCAATGATACGCCCCTTGGTCAGCTCCTGTTCCATTCGCCAAGCGAGGTAGATTTCCTTCAGCTTGCGGGTAATAGTTTTTTCGCGGGAGAGAAACAGGTTTTTGGCTGCCTGTTGCGTAATAGTTGAAGCACCACGAGCAAAACTTTTCTTTTCAAGATCGTATTTAATCGCCTTTTTGATCGCTTTTACGTCAAAACCCTCATGCTTATAGAAATTGCTGTCCTCGGCAAGAATCACCGCCCACTTCATTTCCGGAGGAATGTTGTTGGAATTAGTCCAGCGAGGGTTTTTAGGACCGACCACCAAAGAATGATAGTTTCCCTTCCAATCCTTGACCTGAATATTTGTATTATATTTTCGGTCGGCCAGATCCGAAACCGGAGGCAACAGAGCTAGGGTGACACCGATATACAAAAGATATACAAACAGGCCCAGCAGCAGGTATTTTATGATTCTTATCACGCTGTTAATCCTTGTAAAACCATAAGATGAAAGCCATCTGCAGTCAGGAAGTATACATTAGTTTTACAGTCTAGCAGAAGAAATAATTGTAAACTTTTACCTAAAACAAAAATATCCGCCCGGAAAAGGACGGATATTTTTAGTTCAAGAGAACTATGCGGACAACACTACCTCGGCCCGACACCCTTTAAAATCACGTAGTGTGCAGTATAAATGTAATCATCCAGATAATCATGCCTGCCATCACCATTAAAATCAAACCTGGGCACCTTTGCGCCACTATCTTTCAAAAAGTCCGTAAAGTCAGCTTCTTTACCTGAGATTGCAGCTACAGGAAGGACTGACGTGACAGGATATTCAATAAAAGAGCCTCCTGTAACAATAGTAACTGAAACCTTCTGAGCATTCTTTTGAGGAGTCGCCTCAACAAGCCATCTGCCTGGTCCACCAGCATTTTTAAGAGAAACAAGCTTTGCGCCGGTCAGGGCGAAATTTGGGGCGGTCATGCTGCCTGAAGCCAATGCAAGAAGCAGTTTAAAACCTGACTTACCGTCATTTACAACAATAGCTGGCTCCTGGCGTACTGAATCTGTTATCGGCTTTTGAAATAAGGCAACCATTGCAGCCGGTGTTCGGGCCCCCTGATATACACGAAAACGCTCTGCAATACCTATATAGTTTGTTTGTACCGGTGCTGCGACAGCAATCTCGGGTTCGATAGCCGCAGGTGCCAAATCCGGCACTTTTGCCGGCTGAACAGAGGCTGCCGGAGTTTGTGGCTGAACAACTGTCTGGCTTTCCGGCACAGCTGAAACAGCAGGGGGCTGAGTATCATGCGGCAAACTTATCGTGCCAAGCGATGAAGAAACACCCTGGGTGGTTGTTACTGCAGATGGGGTCCCCACAGAACCAGTGCTGGCTGTGGCTGCAGTTGCCGGTTCTGGCACAGTCTCAGGCGGCTGTGTATTTCCTGCTGGCGCCACAGAGGCCTGAACTGCCATATCTCCACCATTAATATTTATTATTTTGGCAATAACACTGCTGATACGGCCATTTCCGGTCTGTGAACCAAACGTTATTGTTGCGATGGGTCCACTGCCTGAAAAGACCTTTGTACTAACAATAGCAATCTTTATATTTCCCGGGTTATTGGCATTTGCCAGAAACATTGCACCACTGACAAGCGATCCCTGGTTAACTGAAGGAGAAGCCAGAGAAGATGAGTCATAAGAAATACTCAGGTCAATACCGGCCACCCCGTTCATATCCCCACCCTGAACCAAAAATGAATTACCTCCGGATGGAATAACCGTGACAGTGGCAGCAAGAGATGCAGAGACACTGCAAATCATAAAAAAAATGAATATTAGCATTATTCTAAAATTCTGTTTCATATTACCCCCGTTCTTCAGAACCTAACCCTGGTTCAATGTTTAATTGAGACAAAAAATCCCCTGAACACATTTGCGCACAGGGGACTCTCATCATTCACCACTTGAACCGGCTATTTTCTGTAAAAACATAATTGAGACCATACTATCCCTTGTTGCGAACCTCTTCAGCGATCAGGCGCCCCATCTCTTCACACTGGTCAAGGGTCTCTGCAAGCGGAGTAAACTGAGCACGGACGGCAGGAGTCGGCAATTTGAAGTTCATGCTTTTCAACCGTTCTTCAGCCATTTTGCAAGCCTCGCCACTCCAGCCAAAACTACCGAACAG
>JBGSQR010000013.1:0-6595 GCA_041737975.1 Geobacterales bacterium
CCCTTGGCGATCATGATCATTGAGCCGCCTTTGGACTGCAGCAGATCAACATAGGAGTCCATCCTGCCGGCAGTGGTCGGACCAAAAGAACCTGAAGCCTTACCTTTAGGAGTTTTAGCTGGACCGGCGTAATAGATCGGATGATTCAACAGGTACTCAGGCAGAGGCTTGCCGCTGTCCAGAATTTCTTTGAATTTGGAATGAGCGATATCACGACCAACAACGATAGTGCCGTTCAGCAGCAGCGGAGTAGAAACCGGATATTTGGTCAGTTCGGCCAGAATATCAGCCATCGGCTGATTAAGGTCAATCTTGACGCCATGCTCATGCTTGCCGCGATACTGTTCAGGGATCAAACGACCCGGATTGCGGTCCATTTCCTCAACAAACAGACCGTCACGTGTAATCTTAGCCTTGATGTTACGGTCAGCCGAACAGGAAACCGCCATACCAACCGGACAGGATGCGCCGTGGCGAGGCAGACGGATTACGCGCACATCATGTGCAAAGTACTTGCCGCCGAACTGTGCGCCGATACCGAGTTTATAGGCGGCCTGAAGCAGTCTGTCTTCCAGTTCGATATCACGGAAAGCCTGTCCATGCTCATTTCCTTGTGTCGGAAGCCCGTCAAGCTCTTTTGCTGTAGCAAGCTTGACAGTCTTCATACAGGAATCGGCACTGGTGCCGCCAATTACAAATGCGATGTGATAAGGAGGACATGCTGCAGTCCCCAGATACTTCATCTTCTCGATCAGGTATTTCTCCAGTTTGTCCGGAGTCAGCAACGCTTTTGTTTCCTGATAGAGCATGGTTTTATTGGCAGAACCGCCGCCTTTGGCCATGAAAACAAATTTATAGTAGTCACCGCCGGTGGCCAGAATATCAATCTGGGCTGGCAGATTTGTGCCGGTGTTGATTTCTTCATACATATCCAAAGCTACGGTCTGTGAGTAACGCAGGTTTTCTTCTGTATAGGTTTTGTAAATACCTTTGGAGAGCCACTCTTCGTCACAAACTCCGGTCCAGATCTGCTGACCTTTTTTGGCGGCTACAGTTGCTGTACCGGTATCCTGACAGATCGGCAGATCCATCTGTGCAGAAATCTCCGCATTGCGAAGGAAAGCCAGAGCAACACCCTTATCGTTCTGTGATGCTTCAGGGTCACTGAGGATCTTGGCAACCTGCTCATTGTGGGCAGGACGCAGCAGGAAAGAGACATCTTTCATTGCTTCATTTGCCAGAATTGAAAGTGCTTCAGGACAAACCCTGACAACGTCCTGACCGGCAAACTGCTCAACAGCTACATACTTCTCTGAACCTTCAATTTTTCTGTACTTGGTTTCGTCTTTTGCAAGAGGAAACGGATCCTGATACTTGAACTCTGGTGTTGCCATTGACAAACTCCTTTCGAAATCAATTTAATGGTACTCGTATGATGTTTCAATGAAGCGCAGTCATATTTATAGTCTGATAGACGACCGATTTACAAGAGATTTAACAATAAAACTCTACAAAACTTGCCTTACCAATTAACCATTTTTACAATAACTGTCAATACAATTCAGAGCCGTTAAGCACCTTTTTTACCGCTTCCAGCAGAAGAATCCATAGACCATTGCCAATCTGCATTAAATTCAAGTTTACCCACGAACTGCTTGACTATTGTTTCAACTAACTCCCATTAATTTGACTCATTTGATGGGGTATGTTATAGGTTTAAAAGTAATTTAACCAAGCCTAGAGGTCGTTCCAATAAATGTTCAAAAATATGCGTGAAGACATAAATTCGGTTTTTGACCGCGATCCTGCAGCCAGGAACATCTTGGAAATACTGTTCTGTTATCCTGGCCTGCATGCCATCTGGATTTACCGCATAGCACACTGGCTCTGGACTAACGAATTCTTTTTCCTGGGACGCTTCCTCTCGCACATCGGACGATTTCTGACCGGCATAGAAATCCATCCGGGTGCAAAAATCGGACGCAAGTTTTTCATTGATCATGGCATGGGTGTTGTAATCGGTGAAACAGCTGAAATTGGCAACAATGTTTTGCTTTATCACGGAGTTACACTTGGTGGCGTTACATGGGACAAGATTAAACGCCATCCTACTCTGGGTGATAACGTTGTAATCGGATCAGGGGCCAAAATTCTGGGACCTTTTACAGTTGGTAAAGGTGCACGGATTGGCTCTAACTCAGTAGTGGTCAAGGAAGTACCCGAAAATGCCACTGTTGTAGGAATACCGGGAAGAATGGTCATGTCACAGGAAACAGCCGCAGACGGCAGGGCCAATCTGGAGCATGGCAACATGCCGGACCCGGAAGCCAAGGCTATTGCCTGCCTGTTTGATCAGATCCGTGAACTGGAACGCAAGTATTCAACACTTGCTGAACAGCATGACGAACTTAAAAAGAAACTGGAAGCACCCAAATAAACATACTATACAACCACAATCCATTCACATTAAAACCTGAACTTGACGATTTTCTCTAAATCTGCCATATTCCCGATATGATCAAGCGTCAGACAACAATCAACAGTATCTTTAAAATTTCCGGCATAGGTTTACACACCGGCCGAGAAGTTACGCTTGAGTTCATCCCCCGCCGTGAATTCGGAATCGCCTTTGTTTTTAATGGCGTCACAATTCCGGCCCGTTATGACATGGTTGCTGACACTCGCCTCTCAACGCTCATCTCCAAAGATGGCGCTTCTGTATCAACAATTGAACACCTGATGGCTGCATTCTATTTTTCAGGCATCACTAATTGCCTGGTCTACATTAACGGGCCGGAAGTCCCCATCATGGATGGATCTGCCTGGGAATTTTATCAGGGAATGTGGAAAGCCGGAGTTTATGAATTTCCCGAGAATGGTGTTTATTTAAAAGTCCAACGTCCTGTGGAAGTAAAGCACAATGATGCCTGGGTACGCATCAAGCCTCTGAATACGCTTGAAATATCCATGTCAATCGAGTTTCGCCAGCCGGTGGGCAAACAGAAAAAACTGGTTACAGATGTAGAAAATGCCTTCTCAATCATCAACTCACGTACTTTTACACTGCAGGAAGAAATAGAAGCCATTCAGAAGGCTGGCCTGGCCAAGGGTGGATCTCTGGACAATGCCGTTGTCATCGGTTCAGATGAAATCATCAACCCCCACGGATTGCGTTACAAAAAGGAGCTGGTTAACCACAAAATTCTCGACCTGGTAGGCGACCTGTACACCAGCGGATACAGACTGCTTGGCAAAGTCGAAGCCAACAAGACCGGCCACTATATGAACAACCTGCTGCTTAAAGAACTTTTTTCGGATCCGGCAAACTACTCTATCTATTAGTCCCCCTCAGTTACACCCCCGGCAGCTTCAACCCCATTACCATCAAAACTGAAGACACATACAAGTTTTGTATACCGCTATTCATTTTTTGATGGCGCCTGCTTTCTCCCTGTAGATTAGAACACTTTACACAACCCGTAATCACCTGTAATCAATCATTGTTTACAATGATCTGTCCATATCGGCATGTGGGCACGAATATTGATCTACCAATAGGAAATTTTACGGTAATTCAGGGGAGGCACCATGAACAAGAAAAACAGTATCCTGCTGGGCCTATTAATAGTTTTAGTTCTGTCTATTGCTGCTGGCGCATCAATATTTTCCACAGAGCCGGCAACAGAAGTCACACCGCTGATTGATACGGATGGCAGGGAAGGTTTCTTTCTTATCCGGACAACACTTCCGGAAAGCAGCAAACCGGGTAATGCCACTATAACTGCAACAGCAGAAAGCGGTGATATCTACCTGGTTCATGCGGCCCTACAACCAAAGGACAAAACAGCGGCCACTCAAAACAATCCTGAAACAGAGTTGATTGTTGTTGGCAGATTTCAGAAAGCAGGGCCAGCGGCCATTACAGTTAAGGCAAAAACGGTCGATGGCAAGATACAAACAGTTGCCAAGCTCAGTTTCAGGCTTGGCAATACTCCATCAAAAGCACCTGAAGCACGATCAACATGGGCTAAATATCAGCAATATGCCCTGATGTCCTCTGATCCGGAAGGAACAGACTCATTCACCCAATACTGGAATCTGGCCATTGCACACAAATATAAACTTTCAGAATTCCACTCATTCAATAGAGATCGCCAACGCCAGGAAGCGCCCGATCTTTACAGTATCTTCACAGGTGCTGCTGCCATCCAGGAATCACTGCAGCTGGAAGTGCTGACCGGTTCTGCCGGATCAAGCAGGGAAAACGAAGCTACAAGTGTACCCATATCAACTCTGCAGGGTCCCACCGTAAAATCACACCCGTTTAAGGAAATGCTTCATGACAAGTCTCCATCTGTCCCGAAACTGTCCTGGCTGATACCGGAAAATCAGTATGCCGTTTTTTTTAGCGATATCAATAAACAGATTGAACTGGAAGAGTTGATGGAAGAATGGGGCGGCAACATGCTGCACCAGGCAACCGCCAGTGCAAGGGACTTCAAGGTCAGGGGAAAGATCAGTGGGCAACTTTGCCTGACAAACAGCCTGCTGACCAGATGGCTGGGAGACAAAATCATTGCCGATATGGCCTTTACCGGCAA
This sequence comes from Geobacterales bacterium, assembly GCA_041737975.1. Lineage (GTDB taxonomy): Bacteria > Desulfobacterota > Desulfuromonadia > Geobacterales > Pseudopelobacteraceae > JBGSQR01. The sequence goes on from JBGSQR010000013.1 coordinate 4,602, forward strand.
TGACCCGTTCCTGAAAGAGGGCACTGGGCTTTCCGTACTTTTCAGCCTCAAGAACGAAAAGCACTTTAAAAAGCATATTGCCTCCAAATATGCCGACGCCGCATCTAAATTCGATGCACAGCAGTTCGAAACTGTGATTGACGGCACACAGATTAAAGGGGTCTACACATCTGACCGCACCATTTCTTCCTATTTTGCTATCGTTAATGACACTGCTGTCATATCCAACACTCTGAACGGTATTAAAACCATTCTGGCTGCCTCCGGCAAACGGACTCCTGTTCTGGCCCAGGCCGATGATTTCCGCTACATGCGAACCATATTTCTTCAGAATGCAGCAGAAGAGGACATTTTTATCTACCTGTCCGACTCGCATATTCGCCATCTGGTCTCTCCGCGAGCCAAAATCGGCGAGGCCAGAAGGATGCGCTGTTCTGCCAATATGGACCTGCTTTCAAATGCCCGCCTCTGGTTCATCGCCGAAAAAAGGCATGAGCCAACCGTCAAGGAACTAAGAGAGGAAGGCTATCTTGGAACCTCACAACCGCTCTGCCCTGATCACGGAAAATATGAATTCAATCAATCGGGGAGACCGACCTGCTCCCTGCACAACCAGACCGGCCTTTTAACTCCTGTAGCAGATCTTAAACTGGAAAAGGTCACAAAAGCTGAAGCTGAACAGTACACAAGTTTTGTAAACAACTATAACCGCTACTGGACAAAGTTTTTTGACCCAATCGGTATCCGTGTCAAAATGGGAAAGGACATCAGGGTCCAGACCGTGATCCTGCCACTGATTGAGAACTCCTGGTACGATGGCTTTGCCTCTTTTGCCGGACGTAAGCCGGGCAGCCTGACTGAACACATGCTGCTGCCGCGCACAGTCATTTCACTGCGTGGAAATCTGGCTGAAGACTGGCTTGCTAAAAGCCGGCTATCCGAAGAGTTTTTTGAGCAAAGAGGATTAAGCCTGGACTGGCTTGGCAACGAAGTATCCCTCAATCTTGTGGACAGTCAGGTACTGTTCAGTGCAAGCAGCCGCGCTGCCGGACTGATGGGTCGTGATCTGGGACGCCGACCGACCGAAACCATGGTTATCAGCTATCTGCTATCTGCCTTGAACATGCCCACCTATTTGGCGGTCAAGGTAACCGATCCGGTCAAGGCCGAAAAATCAATTCCCACCCTCTTCCGCTCATTGTCAGGCAATAACTCCAACTCCGGCGACTTTTCCGTTGAAACATACGCCATTGAAGATCATCGTGGCAAACCGGTCTATGTGGTCAACTACAACCTTTGGGTAATCAAACTCAGGCTATTCTCCGCAGTCATTGACGACCGGCTTATCACAGCCTCCCGAAGAGATATTATTACCGACCTGATTGATGCAAACCAGAGTTCCAATTACAAAAAACCGGTTGCCAATGACGGCAGTATGGAACTATCGGTATACCGTTCAGCCTTCAAGGATTTTGCGGAACATGTCAATATCGGCTGGCAGGAAGAGCTGCGCCATGCCTGTCATAACAACATACCGCTGGTATCAATCATGATGGTAAACCTTGGGATTTCAGAAGACAAAGTTAACAGTTCCATCGAGCACTTGAGAGGTTATGACCACTACTGCCCATCCGGTGGCAAATACTCCATTATTCCCGGCACAAAAGCAGTAACATGTTCAGTTCACGGCACGAAATGGAATCCGCGCCAACCTGCTGGCAACTCGGCAGATTCAAAAACCATGCAGCTGGTCAATTCCATTGAGAAGATTAATGCCAGAATGGCATTTACACCCGAAGGATTGATGACAACACTGGAAATAAAACGAACCAAATAAAATGAGCGAATTTGTCAAATACTTTGTTATAGTAGCGGTCGTTTGATCCAGACCCTGCTGTAAAAAATGAGGCCCAACATGAGACTTAACAGAATTCAGATAATTGCCACAACACTGGCATGCTGTATTCTTTCAGCACTGCCGCTTTTCGCCAGCC
>JBGSQR010000063.1:0-3637 GCA_041737975.1 Geobacterales bacterium
GATCAAGGCCGGTTTCAAGTCCAGCTTTAGGCACTATTTAAACCTTGAATCAACGGAAAGAAAGCTTGCCCATCTTATGACTAGAGTTAAATTTGCTCCGATGAAAACTGTTCTATCTGTTATTCTTGCATCTACTACAGGGCCCAATTAACGCCATGCATGTACTTATCGTAGATGAAGAAGTCCCTTACCCACTGAATACCGGAAAAAGGCTAAGAAGCTACAACCTTTTGAAGAGGCTCCAGGAACATCACAAAATCACTTATGTCTGTTATGGAAGCGGTGATGAAATCCTGCCTGATTGCCCAAATGTTACTCTGAAAATTTTGAAGAGCCCTATTTTGGAACAACGCGGCCTGCGCTTTTATTTTGAGCTTTTTGTAAATATCTCTTCTTCGATGCCTTATGTTGTTGAAAGACATTGTTCATCTTTGATGCAACAAACGGTAGAAGAGATTATGGCTCAAGGAAAGGTTGACCTGATTCACTGTGAATGGACTCCTTATTCTGAAAATATTAAAGCAATGTTGTCCAATTTTCCGACAGTGCTATCAGCTCACAATGTTGAGGCTCAGATATGGGGGCGATATTTTGAAACAGAACAGAATCAGCTTAAAAAATGGTATATCGGGCTTCAATGGAAGAAAATGCTCTCTTATGAGAGGAGCATGAGTTCCAGTTACAGTCAGGTCGCTGTTGTTTCTGAACCGGATCAGTCCGTTTTTGTTAATCAGTACGACTGTAAAAACGTAACAGTTGTTGCCAATGGTGTGGATGAAAAATATTTCTTTCCCATTACTGCGGAAACAAAACCAAACAGCATGGTTTTTACAGGCTCCATGGATTGGCGGCCAAACCAGGATGGCGTTAAGTACTTTATTGAAGAGATCTTTCCAATAGTCAGGCAAAGAATTCCGGATGCAACCTTTACAATCGTCGGGCGCAAACCACCGCAATGGCTTGTAAAAATTGCTCAGTCAATAGAGGGTGTAACTGTCACTGGCACGGTAGACGATGTCCGACCATATATCGCAGAAAGTATGCTTTATGTGGTGCCTTTAAGGGTTGGTGGAGGTTCACGTCTCAAAATACTTGAAGCCATGGCTATGGAAAAGATAGTGCTTTCCACATCTGTTGGGGCCGAGGGATTGGATGTTACAGACGGTGAAAACATAATTCTGAAAGACACCCCACAAGATTTTGCTGAAGCTGTCTGTAATGTTCTGGGGAATATTCAGAATTTCAATTCACTAGGTAAAGCCGGAAGGGGATTGATAGAGGAGACTTATACCTGGGATGCAATCTCCAAAGTCATGAATAATGTATGGGAGCGGGCACGTGGCTGAGTTGATAAAAGTCATGCACCTGCGGGCCAGCAATTTTGTTGGTGGGCCTGAAAAGCAGATTCTGGAACATTTTGCCAGGGTTGATAGTACCAGGTTCAAAATGATTCTGGGTACATATGTGACTGAATATCAAGAAGACCATCTTGGAAATGATGCAGTTGAGCGTGGTTTTAGGTGCATTAGATTAACTACTACCTCACCTTTGAATCCTGCAGGAATTCTTGACCTGGCAAGGGTATTAAAACAGGAAAACATAGATATCCTCTGTACTCACGGATACAAGCCCAATGTGTTGGGTTTCTTTGCTTCCAGATTGGCAGGAATAAAGACCATTGCCATCTCTCGGGGGTGGACATGGGAAAATCCTAAAATACGTGTCTATGAAGCGATAGACCGCTTCTTTCTGAAATTGGTTGATCATGTCGTTGCAGTTTCTGCAGGACAGCAGGAAAAAATACATGTTTGTGGTGTTAGGCAGGAAAAAATTTCAGTCATTCATAATGCAATAAATCTTGAAGACAGCCATGTTGATTCTACTGATATCAAGCATGAGTTGGGATTGCCTGAAGGCTCAATACTGGTAGCTTCGGCAGGTCGGCTTTCTCCTGAAAAAAACTATGCAACAATGATTGATGCTGCAAAAATTGCCACTCAGCAAAATCCGTTATTGTACTTTGCTATATATGGTGAGGGTTTTTTGCGTACCGAACTTGAACAGAGAATAAATGTTGCTGGACTAGGTGATAGATTTTTCCTTCCCGGTTTCAAAAAAAATATACAAGCTGTTTTTGCAGGTATTGACATCTTTATGCTTCCTTCATTTACTGAAGGTTTGCCGAATGTAGCCTTAGAGGCATTTGCCAATAAAAAGCCGATTGTGGCAACTGCAGTTGGTGGCACTCCTGAGGTTGTGCAAAATGGTGTGTCAGGTTTTCTGACGAGACCGGATCAGCCTGAATTGATGGCCCAGTATATACTTGCCCTCGCGGATGATCATAGTTTACGGCAAAAAATGGGCGAAGCCGGATATAACTTTATAAAGGAACACTTTGGTTTCACTCACCAGACTGCACAATATGAAAAACTTTATGAAGCAGTTTCTGAGAGGCGTAGTCTCTTAGTCTCGTAGTTCTGAGTCTCTGATTGACTGCCAAAAGAGACTTCGTAACTTAGCGACTTAGAGCCTGCTTTTCAGCGACTTAAAAGGATCTTATGGGCAGAAACTTCAAAACTATAAAAGCTTGGGAACTGGCTGATAATTTAGCTGTAGAAGTTTATAGGGTAACTCGTTTGTTCCCGAAAGAAGAGCTTTACGGACTTGTCTCTCAAATGCGACGAGCTGCAGTATCTGTTCCGGCTAATATTGCTGAAGGAACCTCTAGAAAAACACACAAAGACTTAAGTCATTTTCTTGTTATTGCCCGAGCCTCTCTTGCTGAAGTGGAGTATTATATTCATCTTGCTGAAAGACTTGAATATCTTAATTCTGATGAAATTTTAAAACTCGCAGCAATTCAAAAGGAAGCTGCTATTACGCTTAACGGCTTTATTAAATCTTTAGTGGTTCGGGAGGAGAAGTGACTTCGGATCTTGGAGATTCTAAAAAACAATCGCGAGGTCACGAAGTCTCGAAGTTATGTAGTCACTCAGCCACTCAGTCACTTAGTCACTTAGAGCCTAAGTGTCTCCGCGACTCAGAGACTGCTTTTATCACAGTAGTTATGCCTGTACGCAATGAGGCAGTATTTATCAGTGATACTCTGACGCAGCTTCTCAAACAGGATTACCCGTCAGATTGTTATGAGATAATTGTTGCCGATGGAATGTCTGATGACGGAACGCGCGAAATTGTGATGACTCTTGCACTAGAATATCCTCAAATCCGCCTTATGGACAATCCCAAACGTCTCTCCAGTGCCGGAAGGAATGTCGGATTCATCAACGGCCGAGGTGATTATTTTATTGTAGTGGATGGTCACTGCTATATTCCGGATAACCAGTTTTTTAGGAATCAAATTGACTGCTTTCAAAAAAGCGGTGCCGATTGTCTGGGGCGTCCGCAGCCACTTGCTCCCCCTGGCCTGACAATATTTCAGAAATCAGTTGCTCTGGCCCGTAGTTCAAAACTGGGGCATGGTGGTGATTCGATGATCTTTGGCGAATATGAAGGTTTTGCCAGTCCGGTCAGCAATGGCGCAGCCTATGCGCGTCATGTGTTTGATAAAGTCGGTTATGTTGATGAGAACTTTGATGCTGCTGAGGATGTTGAATTCAACTATCGGGTGGAACAG
>JBGSQR010000181.1:0-8087 GCA_041737975.1 Geobacterales bacterium
ACATTTTGAAAAGTATCTTGATGAGATTGGAGTGAAAGACAAAGTCGGTGCTATGCGTTCACTGGAGCTGCAATACATAAAAGATAAGCCGAACATCTCTAAGATTGCGGCGGTTTATTTCAGAATAGGCAAGTTGTTATCCAATTATTTTCATTTTCAGGCTGAGTACGGTTTTTGGAAAGAATCCTTATTAAAGCTGAACGAAGAGTTGGAACAGCGCGTCTCTTTGCGAACGATCCAACTAGAAGAAAAAATGACAGAATTGAAGAACACGCAAATGCGGCTTATTCAACAGGAAAAGCTAGCCGGTATTGGTCAGTTAGCAGCTGGGGTTGCCCATGAAGTAAATAATCCTCTTGGATTCATTATCAGCAATTTGGGCACGCTTGATAAATATGTAAATAAGTTTACTGAAATGCTGACGGCTTATCAGGAGCTTAAGGATATTGCAACAATAGGTGACCATCAAAATCTGATGACGCAGATAGATCAGATAGAAAAAATTTCCACGCAAAAGAAACTGGATTTTATAAAAGGTGATGCCGGTGAATTGCTGAAAGAGACTCAAAGCGGTTTGATCCGTATCGCAGAAATTGTTCAGAGTTTGAGGGTTTTTTCTCGTGTTGATGCCTCCAGTGACCTGGAGGACTATGATCTGAATGCCGGTATTGAAAATACCCTTCTGATCGCTCTGAATGATTATCAGGACTATGCTGGTGTGGAAAAAAAACTGGGTGATATCCCGCTCTTTAAGTGTGCCGGAAATGAGGTCAATCAGGTTCTGCTTGGAATAATTGTCAATGCTGCCCAGGCCATAAAAGAAAAAAAACAGGATCTAAAGGGAACTATCCGTATCTCGACTTATTGTGAGAATGATTTTGTTTTTCTGGAAGTCAGTGATAATGGCGTTGGCATGTCAGAACAGGTTATTAACAGGGTGTTTGAGCCGTTCTTTACGACAAAACCACCAGGAAAGAACACCGGCCTTGGCCTGAGTGTTGCCCACGATATTGTTGTAAATAAAATGAAAGGCGATATTCTGGTGGAAAGCGAAGAAGGCGTTTGTACGAAAATTGTGGTTAAATTTCCAGTGAATTCAAAAGCTTGAATTGTTTCAAATTATCTTCCAACCGTTAAGTACCAGTCTTTTAAAACCCAAAAAATTGCTTACAGCTATCTCGATATCTACCTCCGGCAAACGGTGAGGTAGATATACCATGATGTCTCTGATCGACTGTTTGTCGTACTCAGTAATATTCCTTGGTTCCCCAAATCTTACAGTCGGGCAATCCTGAAAATCAAAACAGCAATTTGTAATTGCCTTTGGCATATCCAGAAACACCGCTTCATTTTTCTGTGTAATCATCATAAGGGCTTCATCGGATATTTTGATTTTTATCATTGCAGTTCCTTTTGTTTACCGATCAGGAGGTTATTCAAATTGGTATCACTCGTATGTCATGCTGGCAGCATTCAGTATGCCAATTGCTATTGATATAAAGCCGAGTAAAGTAGCTGCAGCGATGTGGTTGTTTTCGATTTCCCGGACCAGATCCTTGAAAAAGAACCTGACAATCTGAAAGACAGTACATTGGACTACCATTGCTATGCCAGCCCAGATGAGCATATCAATAAAATACTCGCTTTCTGATATGGCACTGGCCAGCGGCAGAATAAAGCCGATTAACGCACCACCAAAACTGATTGCCGGAGCAATGTTGCCCTCTTTGATTTTTTTTATTTCGTCATAGGGTGTCAGCCAGCAATATACCAGGCAGAAAATAATCACAAACCCCAGTGAAGAGCTAAAGTATATTAAAAAACTGGTCAGGCCTTCAAGTGAATTCAGCATTGTCATCTTCATAATATCCCCCTATTCAAATAAATGCGGCACAAAGCGACTGGCATTGGTTGTAACTTCTGCTGAATCCTCCCGGATGCCAATTCCGGCGGCTTCTCCATAGATTACCCAGGATCCGATGACCGGATAATTGCCGGTAAATGATGGTATTGTGGCCAACTCCTGGAATACTGCCCCTTTGCCGCCGTAAGAACCGCCAAAATCTGTAACAGTGCCGTTGCGGTGAATTGATATATTGGCACCTTCCCGTGAAAGCAGAGGTTTGGAAACAAAATTGTCGCGGAACTGTTCACTGTCAAAAGATGCCTGCAGCAGGTTGGGATGGCCGTGATTAAGCTCCCAGAGAATCGGCAGTATGCCCTTGTTACTGAGTATCATTTTCCAGGCTGGTTCAATCAGCGATATACCGCTTGGTTCAAGGTAGCGACCGAAAAATTCATTGACCAGCCATTCCCATGGATAGAGTTTGAACATGGTTGTGATCGGATTGTCATTTATATCGTTAAACTGGCTGCTAATAGAATCGTAACCGATATCAGCCATGAATATCTGGTTTGTCCGCATGCCAGCCTGTATGGCCGTGTCTCGTAAATATTCCAAGTTTCCAAGGTCCTCAGGCGCGTCACTGACGCAGCTGAAAAAAACAGGTTCTGTAACTGATTTTTTGATTTCACTCCAACCAGCGATCAGCTTTTCATGGATGGAGTTGAACTGATCGGCCTCCGGAAATCGGTCCTTAAGCCAGAACCACTGGATCACACTGGTTTCCAACAGTGCCGTCGGTGTGTCAGCGTTATATTCCAGCAGTTTGGGCGGTGAGTGCCCATCATAGGCCAGGTCAAAGCGACCCAGTATGGACGGTTCATCATTTTCCCAGGAATGTTCGATTAGCGGGATAGCATGTGACGGTATGGCCAGTTTGCTGTAAAGCTTGTTTGTTATAACGTGTTCTGCGGCGCTGATGCATAACTCATGCAACTCCTGGGTTGCTGCTTCAAGTTCATCTATTTCTGAAGCAGTAAATGAGTAAAATGCTGTCTCATCCCAATAGGTTTGATTATCTATGGTATGATAACTGAGTCCTTGTGACTCTACCTTTTGCTGCCAGTCAAAACGGGGTGGTATAGAGATTCTCTGCATGATTAACTGCCCGAACCGGAACTGTGAAAGTTGGAGAGACTGCCGAATCCGCCTCTGGAAACGTTCATGGTACGTATGGAACGGCTGCCCTGGTTGCCGGTTAAAACTGTTCCGGATCTAAAAACAGGGCCATAGTGGTAGTGGGCATTGGAGCGGTAGTTTGGGTTGTTGGGTGGGATTTCTTCGCAGCTTTTAGGATCGTTGTTCCAGTCGTCCAGGCAATCCTGCTTGTTGGTGTATACGTGGCGTTCCTCTTTTTTGCCACAACCGGATATGGCAAGGGTCCCGATCAGCACCAGAGTGATTTGAAGAGTACTTCGTCTGCGCATAAAAGTCTCCGCTGCTGACCGAAATGAAATCTGTTTGTGCTTTTCAATGCCACAGAATCTGTTTATAAATTAAAATAGTTTCAAATGCAACTTCACTAGCTGTAATAATTGACATTATTAGTTAAATCAATCAGCCAACAGGTGACCGGTATGGGTAAAAAGAGAGTTGTAATCGCTGGTATGGGTTTTGGCGGTTTGCACGCTGCAAAGGAACTGGCTGGCAGTGGTGTTGAGGTCGTCATGGTTGATCGACACAACTATCATCTTTTTCAACCTTTGCTTTATCAGGTGGCCACTGCCGGTCTGGAAGAAGAATCTATTGCCTATCCGTTGCGGGCCTTGGCCAGAAGTTGGAAGGACTCTAGTTTCAGGCTGGGTGAGATAACCGGGGTTGATTTTAGTGGTAAATGTCTTAAGACTCAAGACGGCACCATTCCCTATGATTACCTGATATTGGCAGTGGGTGGGAGAACCAGTTTTTTTGGTAATGAAAGTATTGAACGCTATTCCTTTGACCTGAAGCAGCTTCATCAGGCTTCTGAATTACGCAATCATATTCTGCTGATGTTTGAAAAAGCCTCACTTGAGCCAGATCCACAGCGCAGATCAGCGTTGCTGACATTCGTAGTGGTCGGGGGAGGGCCGACCGGTGTAGAGTTTGCCGGTGCCTTGTGTGAGCTGATTCAGAATGTCCTGTCGCTTGATTATCCTGATATTGGTAAGGATGAAAGCCGCATAGTGCTGATCGAAGCTTCTGCATCAATATTAGCGGCCATGCCAGCTAATCTTCGTGATTATGCAGTTTCCAGGCTAATTGAAATGGGGATCGAGGTGATGTTGTCATCACGCGTGGTCGGAGCGGATATAGACCATGTTTATCTTCAGGAAGATAAACAGATCGGGACACACACTCTGTTCTGGTCCGCAGGTGTGGCAGCTGCCGAGGTGGTTGGTACACTCGGTTTGGAGCGGGCCGCCGGTGGGCGTGTGGTAATAAATTCAGATCTGCGTATAGAAGGGTATCCTGATGTCTTTGCTATTGGGGACATGTCATTTTTACAGCAAAATGGTTCACCATTGCCCATGAATGCCCAGGTAGCCAATCAGCAAGGGCGACATGCCGCCAGAAATATTATGGCACTTGAAGCAGGCAGGGAACCACAGTCTTTTTTCTATAATGACAAAGGATCCATGGCGACCATCGGTCGCAGTTCGGCAGTGGCCGCCACTCACGGCAAGACTTTTTCCGGCTATTTTGCCTGGCTGGCGTGGCTTTTACTGCACCTTTACTATCTGATTGGCTTCCGAAACCGGATACTGGTTCTTTTGAACTGGGCATATTATTATTTATTCAATGAACATAAGGTACGCCTGATAAGTGGAGATATGTGCAGAATCAGCCGGGATTGCCGTAACTCAGACTGATTGAAAATCATATACGTGGATACGCACTATTTTTTTAATACGAATGAATTTGATTTGTGGTATTTTACAAAATCAAATTCTTATTCGGAGAAAAGTCTGGTTTGAAAGCAATTGTAGTAATTCCTACCTATAATGAACGTGATAATATCGTGCGACTTGCCAATGAGATTCTCAAGCAGCACAATTCATTGCAAATACTTTTTGTTGATGATAATTCCCCGGATGGAACAGGTGATATTGCTGATGAGCTGTCTGTCGCAGATTCCAGGATTTCAGTTTTGCACCGTGCCGGAAAACTTGGTCTTGGCTCAGCCTATAGAGAGGGCTTCAAGGTCGCTCTGCAGATGGGGGCGGATTACCTGATTGAAATGGATGCGGATTTTTCCCATGACCCGACTGTGCTGCCGGTATTCATTGAGTCCATGAAAAAGTGTGATCTGGTTGTTGGATCACGATATTTGAACGGTGTTAGTGTTGTTAACTGGCCGATTCGCCGCCTGATCCTGAGTTATTTTGCCAGTGTTTATACACGTTTCATTACCGGGTTGAAAATCATGGATTGTACCAGCGGCTTCAAGTGTTTTCGCAGGTCTGTCATAGAATCCATTGACCTGGATAAAATCAGGTCTGACGGCTATTCATTCCAGATCGAAATGAATTATCGCTGTATGGAAAAGGGCTTTAAGATACTGGAGGTGCCGATAATTTTTATTGACCGGCACGCCGGAACTTCCAAAATGTCCAAGAAAATTGTGCGTGAAGCTGTTTTTATGGTCTGGAAGCTTAAACTCGGTTCGATTTTATCAAGACTGCTGGGGAGAATAGGTTAGTATGTCGCACGATATCTGGTCAATTGTCATCATAGTTTCCTTGATCTGCTGGATTACATCGATCCTGTTTTTTATTTTTAAGGTATTTCCTGGAAAAGATCGTTTTGAGTTAAGGCCGGCTAAAATCTGGGGTGTCTGTGTCCTGTTTTCTTTTGCACTTTGGATAACAGGCCTGCTAAACGCCTGAAGATCTGATATAGATTCTATTTTATGTTGGTACCATATTAAGATTCCAATCCTCAATAGAGTTGTTATAATCTGGAAAACTAGACGGGTAGGGGTAAAACATGGCTTTGACCTCAGATATTAAACAGTTGCTGGCACAACAGCCGATTGATATTCCGGTTTTTCATCCGGTTGCATTAAAGCTGACAATGATGATACCGGATCCTTACTCTGATTTTGATGATATTGTTCGTGTAATCACCGAGGACCAGGCCCTTTCGGCTCAAGTTTTGAAAATGGCGAACTCATCAGCTTATATGGGGCTTGTCAAAGCAGAAACAATCAAAGATTCAGCAATCAGGCTCGGTGTACGACAAATCTCCGCACTTGCAATGGCAGCCTCTCAGGCATCACTGCACTCCTCCAGTAATGTTACTGTAAATACGATCATGCAGGAATTGTGGCAGCACTCGCTGGCCTGCGCGGTTGGCTCCTGGTGGGTGGCGCAGAATACCGGACATGAGGTCATTCTTGATCACGCTTATCTGGCAGGTCTATTGCATGATATCGGAAAGCTGCATCTGCTTAAGGCAGTTGAGCGGCTCGTTCAGGAACAGCATATGCAGGTTCGGCTCGACAGACTGTTTTTGTTGGACTTGTTTTCTGAGTTGCATGTTGAACAGGGCTGCAGGATTATGGAACACTGGAATATTCCGTCTATTTATCGGTCGGTAGTTGCTAACCACCATCAGGAACAGTCCGACTCTGTTGATACTTTGCTTACTATTGTACGACTGGTAAATGTTGTCAGCCGAAATATTAATCTTAGTCTGGATATGGATAATGTCATACCATTGATGGATATTCCTGAGGTGTCCATCCTGGGGTTGGATGAAAGTCAATGCATGAAGCTGGAATCAGTTATGATCAGTTCCAGAGTATAATAAGCTGCTATTCAATGATAAATTGTTTGTTGTAGTACCTGCCCGACTCCAATTTTATTTCGATGTAATGAGTCGATATAAAACTGATTAGACCTTGTTTTACTTTTTCACATCTTACGGTTTTGTGGTGATGCATGATTCAGCTACATAATGTTTCAATGGCCTATCAAAAAGAGTTTACCGCCCTCAACAATATCAATCTGAAGATTGCCAAGGGGGAGTTTGTCTTTTTGACCGGGACATCGGGCGCCGGTAAAAGTACTCTGCTGAGATTGCTTTACGGAGCCTTGACGCCAACACGTGGACAGGTCCTGATTGATGGGCAGAATATTTCACGCATGACGGCTTCCCAGATATCGTTGTTAAGAAGATCTGTTGGTGTGGTTTTTCAGGATTTCAAGCTTTTGCCGAACAGGACTGTCTTTGAAAATGTTGCCATAACTCTGGAGGTACTGGGGTGGGGACGCGCTGATATCGGCAAAAAAGTTATGCATACCCTGAAATCGATCGGTATGGAGTCAAAAATTAGTTTAACTCCTCAAAGACTTTCCGGCGGTGAGCAACAGCGGGTTGCGCTGGCTCGCGCTTTGGTAAATGACCCAAAAGTTTTGCTGGCAGACGAGCCGACCGGAAATCTTGATGAAGCAAACAAAAATCAGATTTTGAGTATTTTTAAAGAAGCCAATGTTCGTGGCACTACAGTAGTTGTTGCAACACATGATCGTCGACTGATAGAGAACAGTCACAAGAGACTGGTTACTCTCAGTAAGGGAGAGATTGTTGAACAAGTGGAAAAAACAGACAATTAGTACCAGTAAGCCCAATGTTAGACCAACCCTCGCTGGATCAGGCTTCAGGGGCAGGCTGGTTTACTTTTTGAGCCGGGCTATGATCAATCTGCGGCAGAATGTTTTTGTCAGTGTTGTGACTATCGGTACAATTACGCTGGCACTACTGATTGTTTCACTGTTTCTGCTGGTTTTTGTTAATCTGGAAAACGCGGCAGAAAATTGGAGTGAAAAAGTTCAGGTAACGGCCTACTTTGATCATGAGCTTTCAGCTCAGGAACAGACGGCATTGAAAGCAAAAATAATTGCCATTCCCGGATCTTCGACGGTTAATTATGTCTCTCGCGATGAAGCGCTGAAACGTTTCAAAAGCAGGTTGCGAGGCCAGGAAACTTTGCTGGAAGGTGTCAGGGCTGAAATCCTGCCAACCTCCCTTGAAATCGCTCTCAAACGGGCCAGTCGTGATTCTGAGGGAGTGGAGTCCTTTGTTGCCTCTCTTAAGGGCATTCAGGGTATCAGTGAAATTCAGTATGGCGAAGATTGGGTCAGGCGATTCAATACATTCCTTAATTATATGAGAATGATTGGCGCTCTTCTGGGTGGTT
>JBGSQR010000219.1:0-6758 GCA_041737975.1 Geobacterales bacterium
CAAAAACCTGCCAAACGAATCGTCTGCCTGATCGAAAGCGCACTGAGCGGTATCTACATGCTGGGGGCCGAACAGCAGGTTGTGGGTGTTTCGGCCAATATATACAACAGCTCGGTCCATAAATGGTATGCCGCCATGGACGATCGGATCAGGCACAAAAAACTGCCTGCACCGGGCAACTGGGATTTTATCAGCCTTGAAAGCATCGTTGCACTAAAGCCGGATCTGGTTATCATCTGGTCGCAACAGACCGAGGCAATCGCCAGTCTGGAAAAACGCGGCATTCCTGTTTATGCCGTAATGTTGAAAGGTCAGGAGGATATCTATAAGGAAATTCTGGATCTGGGCATACTTACGGGAAGAGTTCATAGAGCCGCCGAGCTTGTAAAATACTCAAAGCTGGAGCTTGAGCGGCTTGCAAAGAGAACAGCAGCAATTGCGCCGGTAAACCGCCCAAGTGTCTACTATATGTGGGCCCAGGGCAACCTGGAAACCTCCTGCGGCGGCAGTACTGTCAACGATCTAATCAGGATGTCCGGTGCCAGAAACGTCTGCGAGAAGATTCCCAGCGAACATCTGGTGGTAAATCTGGAAAGAATCCTGACCTGGAACCCGGACCTGATAGTCATGTGGTTCAATGAACGTAAAAACCCCTCCGATATCATCAATGACCCTCAGTGGCGTTATCTCAAAGCGGTCAAAAACCAACGCGTATATGAACTGCCCGACGTGTTTCTTTGTGATCTCTGGACACTGAAGTTTCAGTATGCAGTCAAGATGCTGGCTAAATGGGCCAACCCGCAACAGTTCAAGGATCTGGACCTTGAGAAGGAACAGCAGGCCATGCTCAAAAAACTTTATGGCCGTAACCTGAAAGGGATTTGACAGTGACTCGTGCTTCATCAGTCATACTCTACCTGCTGCCGCTGCCGGTTATTATCCTTTCAACGCTGGTCGGTCCAAGCAGCGACGCCTCATGGGGAGATCTTTTCAACCTGCTCAGGCAGCACTTGGAAAGCAATCCTGCAGCGGTGGATGAAAGTCTGGATCTGGCTGGAGAAATAATCTTTAATATACGCCTGCCGAGAATATGCCTGGCATTCCTTGTGGGCGGCGCACTGTCGGCGGCAGGATTGTCTCTGCAAGCACTGGTGCGTAATCCCCTGGCCTCTCCTGACATCCTGGGTCTTTCATCCGGAGCTGCCTTCGGTGCCGCACTGGCATTAAGCATCAGCTGGCTGCCTCTGCAGCCGACAGCTTTTGCCTTCGGCCTGCTGGCCGCCTCACTCAGCTATCTTTTGGCGCTGAACCGTCGCGGACTTTCGATCTTGTCACTGGTTCTGGCAGGCATAATTATTAGCGGCATGTTTACCGCACTGCTGATGATCGTCCAGATCTGCAACGACCCTTTCAAGCTGCAAACAATTGTTCATTGGACCATGGGTAACCTGCACAACGCCAATTGGGACAAGGTCGGTTCAGTGACTTTGCCGATAACCGCATCTATCATGGCTCTGTTCTGGATGCGGTGGAGAATGAATGTCCTGGCGCTTGGTGACGAAGAAACCAGGGCTGTTGGTTTGAGTCCGGAGAGGGAAAAGCTTTTGCTGCTGGTCCCGGCGACTCTTGCCGCCTCATCAGCAGTTGCAGTTGCCGGTATTATTGCCATGGTTGGGCTGGTCGTGCCACACATGGTGAGGATGCTTGTCGGCCCTGACAACAGGCGGGCACTGCCGGTGTCGTTTATGTTTGGAGGTACTTTTCTGGTGTTGGTGGATGACCTTTCCAGAGCGATTACAACTTTTGAGGTCCCGGTCGGTATCTTCACAATGTTGATCGGCGGGCCATTCTTCATTTATCTGTTGAAACGACGCGGTTCAGGATTTGGGGACTGATTAATGGCACTTACTGTAAAAAATCTCAGCTACAGTTACGATAAAGCGCCTGTACTGGAGGATATTTCTTTTATAGCTCCGGAAGGTAAACTTACTGTTCTGCTAGGAAGAAACGGCAGCGGCAAATCAACTCTGCTTAAAGTTATTGCCGGAACACTGGCGATGCAAGCCGGTAGCGTGCACGTTTCAGGCAAAGAGCTCGCAACTCTCTCAGGCAGTGTAAGAGCAAGCCTGATCGGCTATCTGCCCCAGTTTCACCAGACTGTTTTTCCGTTCAGCGTTAAAGATGTCGTACTGACAGGCAGAGCGGCCTATATCTGCTCAACGCCATCGTCAAATGACCGGCAACATGCACTGATGGCCATGCAGACCATCGGGATAGACCACCTGGCCGAGCGGCCTTATACGGAACTTTCCGGTGGTGAGCGTCAAATGGTGATGATCGCCAGGATTTTGGCCCAGACCCCCAAAGTAATCTTACTTGACGAGCCTGCTGCGCACCTTGACCTGGCTAATCAGCAACGACTTTTTGAAATCATAAGGCAGATAACAGCCAATGGCGTGACAGTTGTTACGGTGCTGCATGATCCCAATATGGCCTTTCTGCACAGTGATAATGTGTATGCCTTGAAACAGGGGAGCATCAAAGAGCCTTCACCAGGCCTGAACCCTTGGGAACCGGCTTTTATAGAAGATATTTACGGGGTAAGATCAGAATCGGTGCCATTCCGTAACAAGGGTCTGGTTATTCCTGTTCTGGAATAAATGGAGTTCGGCATGAAGAATATTATCAAGACAACTGAAGAAGGGATGCGGTTGATTCTGGAGGTGATCTTCACCTCTTTCAACGAGAAGCTGGATATCTGCTACCAGACCTTACGTAAAGATATCAGTTCTTTGCAGAAGGACCCGGATGATCTTGTACATGAAATAATCCGAACTCCTTCCGATCTGCGATCGGTGTTTTCACCGCAACAATGTATCGTTCATTCCACCAGTTGGCGTTATGAAAAGCCACGAGATCTTATCCTGACCTATCTGGTCTTTTCAGACAAAGCCATGCTTGCAAGAGAGGCATCCGAGGTACTTTGTTTAGATAAGATTGGGATAGCGGAACCAACTAATCCATCAAGGCCAAGACCGTTAAATATTCAGCACGAACAGGTTGTCCTGCATGGCATCAGACACATCAGCCACCTGGTAAAGCAGAAAAACCAGAATTTTTGCGACAATCTTGAAACGCGCAGCATTCTGGCTTTTCAGCAGATGGAAACAAATCTGGCGGGAAGAGTTTATTGACTCTGCCTCAAAATAGTTACTTACACTGCATCCCTGTTCGCAGGTTGGTCAGATTCCTGTTCATCAACGAGATAAAAGTAGCTTTCTGATCATAATCTTCCCTACCTATATTATGTGCCCCGTGCAGCATTAAAACAGAAACTCCGGCCTTTTTGGCAATCATCTCCGAGACACGTGGTGACAGCAGTTCTTCGCTGAAAACATACTTCAAATTCATCGCCCTGACCTGTTTTACCAGTGCAATCAGCTTGGCCGGTGTTGGTTCGGCATCGGCATTGACAGCCGAGGCAGACTCGTAATGCAGCCCGTAACGGTTGGCCAGATATCCGAAGGTATAGTGCCCGCCATGAAGTATCACCCGCTGGGAGCATGACGACAGACCCGCCTTGAATTCATCATCAAGCTTTTTCAGTGCACTTTTTACTTTGTCTGCATTGGCTATAAAGTAATCCTTATTAGCTGGGTCCCTGGCAACCATAGCGGCAGCGATATTATCAACCATAATCCGGGCATTATCAAAATCAAGCCAAACATGGGGATCTTTACCTTCGGCATGATCGTGCCCCTTGTTACTATGGCCGCCATGTTCTTCTTTTTCTTGGCCGGAAACAGCAGATTTGAGGAACCTGGCCCCTTTGCTGGAATCCACCAGAGTCACATTACCGCTATTCACTCCACGAACAAACTTCACCGCCCATGGCTCCATGTATTCATTGGTAAAGACAAACAGGTCCGATTTTGAAACCCGCACCGCATCTTCCGGCTTGGGCTCAAAAGAATGTGCTTCCACACCTGGCGGTATGATAAGACTTACATCCGCCTTGTCCCCTCCGATAGTCCGGGCAAAATCGTAGAGAGGAAACAGGGTTGTGACCACAATCAGTTTTTTTGCTGACCCTGTCGTTGGCGGTGTTTCCTTCTTCTGACAGGCGCTGAACAGAACTGTACTTAAAATTATCAGCAAAATATTACTGAACACCTTCATATCGGATCCTCGCTTAATTTTTACTGCACTTACCATCAATGCAACCGCTGTCAATTAAAACTATTTTTACAGCAAGCATCACAAAAAATACAACAGCCAGACTCGCCACAATAACCGGAGCGGTCGGAAGATCAAACTTATAGGACAGTACTACCCCCGCAAGGCTGGCAATCAGTCCGACCAGCCAACCGGTCAGCAGCATGTGAACTGTTTTTTTGAAAAACAGACGCCCTACCAGAGCCGGAATAACAAGAAAGGAAAACACCTGTAAAATCCCGGCAATATGAACCGACTTGACCAGCACTATGGCAAAACTGGCAAAGAAGAGCAACTCCAGCAGGAATCCACCTTTACCATCAAAAGTCAAAGCATGAAACTGTTTTCGCAAGACAAAATGCAATAATCCAACACCACCATAAACTGCTGCCGTTGAAGCTATATCAGCTGGAGAAACCCAGAGAATATTGCCGTTCATGATACCCTTAAACTCTTCCAGACCGTGCGGACTTTGATCCAGCACCAGTATGACAGCAGCGAATGAGAATATATACAGAACGCCTATAAATGCCTCAATATTGACATAACGTGCAATCCTCTTGGAAAAGGCCAGTACAACCGCACCCAGCATGGCAAAAATCAGGGAGAAGAGCATGCTCTTCTCCCTACCGTAAACAAAAGCCAGGGCGATACCGACCCCTATGAACTGGGCCAGCGCCAGATCAACAAAGATGATGCCTCTTTCAAGAATATGGATGCCGAACCAGGCATGAATAAGTATCAAAAGCAGACAGGCCAGAAACGGATATAACAGAAAATTCAGTGTTTCCACATAAGCCCCTTATTTCAAACGATTAAGGACCGTATCCATGAAGGAGATCCAGTCACCGGTCCCAGGTTCGGCACCAACATCAGCCGGCAGGTAAACAACCTTGACCCCACTGGCTCGAGACACAGCTTCGGCCTCTTTTTTGCCCGAATTACCGGTAACAAGAATACCATCTGGCTTTACAACCTTCATTCGCGCAACCAGACTTTCCAGATAAGCTGCCGAAGGCGGAATACCCGGTTTTGGTTCAATATAACCGCCGATCCGCAAATCAAAATCAACCGCCAGATATTCAAACATCTTGTGATAGGCAATAAAGCGTTTACCCGTAAGGTTCAGCGACTTCCAGTTTTTTTCACGTTCAGCAACCCTGGCAGCAAAAGCCTTCTGATTGGCTTTATAATACGACGCATTCGCGGGATCCATTTCAGCCAGGGCAGCGCTCATGCCTTCGGAAACCTTTAGAATATTGGCTGGTGAATAATGGTAATGGGGATTGCCCAGGTGATGGATATCGCCCATGCTTCTATTTGCATGGGTATGTTTTTCAATTACTTTAACAAATCTGGAGCAATCAAAATTGCCCGGTTTGCCCGGCATGATAGCCGGGTTCTTGGCTGACTCCAGAATCAACGGCAGATACCCGATCTCCAGATCAAGTCCGTTGTACATGAAAATATCGGCACGGCGTCCGGCAACCATCATACTTGGTTTCGCTTCAACGGTATGGGGATCCTGGTTTGGTTTTAGCAGAGTAGTTACGGAAACCCTGTCCTTGCCGATTTCTTTGGCCAGACTGCCGATCCAGGGCAGTGTTGCAACTATCTTGAGTGAGGCAAAAGCCGGGCTGACAGACAGCAGTATTAAAATTAAAGATAAAAATATTCTTCTCACTTCAAACCTCCTATAACGGCCAGTTGCTGACACTGCAGGGACCAATGCGCAAGTCCCTGCAGGCCGGCTAACATGGAAATAAACATTTCGATTAGAATGAATGCGCTCCGTGGGCTCCGATGGTAAAGGTCAACTGGAGTATTCCTTCGTTGTTGACCCGCCCGTCACGATCGGACCGATCATGATTGAACTGGGCACGAATCCGGCTGAACTCCGTAAACCGGTATTCGGTCATGGCACTCAGGCGCCACGGTTTGCTGCCGAATGACTGATTTACACCGGAACGCTCAAATTTGTCGGTAAACAGCTCCATGCGGTCGTAGCGCACTCCGACCCCCAGACGGTCCAGACTATAGACCGCCTGAACATAGGCACCGTCCTGATGACGCTTAAGTGCTTCAGAGTTGACAAATGCTCCCGCTGCATCACTCTCGGTCAGCGTACCGTTCTGGACCAGGTATAGATATTCCCCCTGCAATGAAAGCTTCTGGCGACCGGACTTCCACTTCCAGACAGCTTCAACGCCGTAAAGTGAGCTGTCACCCTTCATTTCAAAACCGTTTCCTGTGGTTTCGTCAGCAGGCAAAATGCCGCTGCTCTTTGTTTTGCCGAACATCACCCAGGGAGAAAGGTAGAATGTGGAATTTTCTGTGGTATCAAAAGAAACCCGGGCAAAAGCCGTAAATGCGTGCGGCCCCTTGTTTGAATCATCTCCAAACAGCAGCGGGTTGTCGCCCTGCAGCACCTCGAAACCGAGCAGGGTATATACGGGCAGAGAAGGCAGCCAGGTCAGCTGAACACCGTTTTCACCGCCAAGAGCTTCAGGCCCCAGAAAAGAACGGTATGCCAGTGGAAGCTC
>JBGSQR010000237.1:0-11954 GCA_041737975.1 Geobacterales bacterium
AGAGCCTCTTGCAAAACTACTGCGGGCCAGTTCTGCTTCGTTGCCGCTCGCTCCTTCGCTTGCTTGTGCCTGGCATAACTGTTTCCTCATAACATTTTGCAAGAGGCTCAGAATTAACTTAAACCTAAAAAATGAGGAGTATTTGGTATGATATGTGAGATTGTAGTAGTCGGACCGTTGGCGGTTAATTGTCTTGTTTTGGGATGTGAAAAAAGCCGTGAAGGCATTATTGTTGATGCAGGTGGTGACGCCAGCCATATTATTGCTGCTGCGGAGCGTCATCGTCTGAATATAACTCATGTCATTAATACCCATGGGCATTTTGACCATATCGGAGCCAATCGGGCGGTTGCAGAACATTTTGGTGCCAAGCTGTTGATTCATGAAGATGATTCGCCGATGCTCAATCGCGCAGCAGATGTGGCCAGGGCGTATGGTATTCGTGGAGAGAACGCGCCTGCTGCGGACATTTTTCTGACGGACGGTATGGAAATTACTTTTGGTGAATGTCGTCTGAAAGTATTACATACCCCCGGTCATAGTCCTGGTGGCTGCTGCCTTTATTTTGAAGCGGAAAAAAAGATTATTGTCGGTGATACCCTGTTTGCAGATTCTATTGGTAGAACAGATCTGCCGGGTGGTTCCCATGAAAAGCTGCTGGCATCGGTAAAGTCCAAACTGTTTACACTTCCGGATGATGTGGTTGTTTACCCCGGTCATGGCCCGAATACGACAATAGGCCACGAAAAACGTCATAATCCGTATTTTTAGTTGACGCACTATCAGGGTTTAAGGAGATTTCGGAATGCTTCGAGATAAAAGAATCGTACTGTGTGTCAGTGGCGGAATTGCGGTCTACAAGTCATTGGAGTTGCTGCGCCTGCTTACCAAGGCCGGCGCAGATGTGCATGTGGTCATGTCCAGTTCGGCGCAGGAGTTTGTTACGGCACTCTCCTTCCAGACACTTTCTGGCAACCCGGTTCATACCGAGCTGTTCAATTTGATTGCCGAGCGTGAGATCGGTCATATTTCCCTGGCTGACCGTGCCGATCTTTTTCTGATTGTGCCAGCGACAGCAAATATTATCGGCAAGATTGCCAATGGTATTGCCGATGACATGCTCAGCACTACGGTCATGGCCACCAAGGCACCTGTGCTGATCGCTCCGGCCATGAACGTCAACATGTTTACCAATCCGATTTACCGGGAAAATGAAGAGAGACTGCGCCGTTTTGGCTACCTGTTTGTTCCTCCAGCCAAGGGAACACTGGCTTGTGGTTGGGAAGGTGAGGGTAAGCTTGCCGCCGTTGAGACTATTTTTGAGGCGGCTGTTTCCGCACTGACTAAAAAAGATCTGGCTGGCAAAACCATCATGGTCACCGCCGGCCCAACACGGGAAGAGATCGATCCGGTTCGCTATATCAGCAATCATTCTTCCGGTAAGATGGGCTATGCCCTGGCCAGGAACGCTGCCCGTCGCGGTGCTCGTGTGATACTTGTCAGCGGCCCGGTAAATCTATCGCCACCCTGTGGAGTGGGGCTTGTTGCTGTGGAAAGCGCCAGGCAGATGCATGATGCGGTTATGGCAAATGTGGGTGAATGTGACGTGATTATCAAGGCTGCTGCCGTAGCAGATTACAGGCCGGAAGAACGCAAGGCGACAAAAATCAAGAAACAGGCCGGCAGTATGGCTGTAGATCTGGTCAAAAACCCTGATATACTGTTGGAACTTGGGCGCATGGAACAGCGTCCGCTGCTGGTTGGTTTTGCAGCAGAAACCTGTAATCTGGAGTTGTATGCTTCGACAAAGCTGGTAGAGAAAAATCTTGATCTGATTGTTGCCAATGATGTCAGTCAGGCGGATGCCGGTTTTAATGTGGAAAATAATCGCGCTATGCTGATTTACAGGGATGGACGTACAGTTGATTTTGAACTGATGTCAAAAGATGAATTGTCAGAACAGATTCTCGACAAAATATACGACGAATTGCAGAGTAGGAAAGGTTAAAAAATGAATATGGAGCTTGACTAATCATCGTCTCTTCACTAGATTAGCGAGGTAATTTGGCTTTTTGTATTACCCATTCCTCTGTTTTTGTATCATTCATACTAATCCTGCATAAAGGTAGATAATCTATGATTAAAAAAATTCTGCTTGTGGATGATTCTCCCATTTCCAGAAGGATTATGAAGAGCTGTCTCCCCAAGGATCGTGATTACGAGATTTTTGAAGCAGGGGATGGTCTGGCCGGCTTGGAAGCGTATAAACAACATGCCCCGGATGTGACGTTCATGGACCTGACCATGCCGGTTATGGATGGTACCCAGGCAACCGAAGAAATTGTAAAATATGATAAAGATGCTATTGTTATAGTCTGTACTGCGGATATTCAGATAAAATCATTAACAAATGTATTGGGTGTTGGAGCTTTCATGATTGTTAAAAAGCCGCCATCAAAAGAAACTGTCGAGGATGCTCTGGCCAAAGCAGAAGCCCAGATAGGATAATTATGGATAATGATTATAACGGGATATCGGAAGAAGAAAAAGAGATTCTTCAGGAAATAATGAATATAGCTTTTGGCAAGGCGGCAGCTGATCTTGCTGAAGTTATTAATATTTACGTTGTTTTGAGCGTGCCTCACATTGAGATGCTTAGGGCGCAGGAACTGCCGGAGTATCTGAAAAGGCAGATTAATAATTACGACAGAATCAGCATTGTTGAACAGAACTTCTGGGGAGATTTCAAGGGGAGTGCATTTTTGGTTTTTCAGGCCAGTGCCGGTCGCGAATTGATCGCTATTTTTGGTGATGAAACCGGGCCTTTCGGGTCGGAATCTGCGGATGCGCTGGAAAAAGAGACCCTGATGGAAGTCGGCAACATTCTGATCGGTGCCTGCGTAGGCAAGCTGGCAGAGTTACTAAAGGACTCTGTTACATATTCTCCACCAAGGGTTGTTACTGAGAACACCCCCAATGACGCTATTCCAGCCAGCCTCTTTGATCCTTCTGCGTCAGCAATCGTACTTAAAACTGTTTTTTCATTTGAAGAACGGAATGTGAACGGATTTCTGTTTCTTGTAACCAGTCACGATTCCATTATTTGGCTTAAAAAATCTCTGGTCACTTTTATGGAGCAGTATGAATGAATCTGCATGAACTGACCCAGATTTTTGATACCGTTAATATCGGTCTTGTCGTTTTGGACAGGGATATAAAGATCACATACTGGAATCGCTGGATGGCTATGCACAGCGGTTTGCCGTCCGAACAGATTCTTGGCGAGCCCCTGTTTGATTTTTTTCCGCATTTGAATACAAACAGATTTAATAAAAACTGCAAAACAGTCCTTTCCTTTGGTAACTTTGCCTTTTTCTCCCAGAAACTACACAGTTTTTTATTTCCTTTCAAGCCCGACAGCTCTTTCGGCTATCGTTTTGAGTTGATGCAGCAGAGTTGTACCATGGGACCAATCCGTGCCGCCGATAATACCATTTCAGGTATTTTCATGATTATTCAGGATGTCACCGAGTTGGCTACCTATGAGCAGAAACTGGTTGAAATGAATACCAAAGACATGTTGACCGGTATTTATAACCGGAGATTTCTGGATACCCGTCTGAAAGAGGAATGTGACAGACATCATAGATATTCACGGCCTCTTAGCCTGATGATGATCGATATTGACTTTTTCAAGAAGGTCAATGATACCTATGGACACCAGTGCGGTGACCACATTTTGAAGGCTGTGGCCGAAAAAGCATCATCCATTATCAGAAAAACTGATATTCTGGCGCGTTATGGAGGCGAGGAATTCTGCTGTCTGCTTCCTGAAACCGATGCAGCAGCAGCTGAAGCGGTGGCCGAAAATATCCGGATGCAGATTGAGGAAATGGTAAGCAGTTTCGAAGGCAATCAGGTTAGTGTCACCATAAGTCTCGGCATATCAGGGATTAATGGAAATGATACACCGGAATCGTTGCTGAAGAGGGCCGATGAGGCGCTCTATGAGGCAAAACATAGCGGCAGAAACCGGTTTGTCAGGGGCTGATTTGTTAGCTTGTCTTTTATAAATATAACTTCAGGCGCTGTACAATTCATCAAGTAGTTTTGGATCATGTAACGCCTTCTGTAATTTTATTCTTACCCCGTTGACCTGTTCCAATCCCTCAGGTTTTGTCATTCTTCCGCTCTTGTAGAGTAGTCGCAGGTTTTTTCTCACCGCTTCGCCCACAGTCAAGGCCCGTTCGCCTGTGGGATCGGCCATTAGAAGCTCTGATTCTTCAGGATGCTGCATGAAGTCAGAAACCATCTCCATTGTCAGTTCGAAATATTCATTGCGTTCCTCTTCGGTCAATATAAAGCGTGAGTTGTCAGAAAGGGTTTGCATGACCTTCTGCCAGCGTTCCAGTCGCGACAACAGCATGATCGAGTTGAAGATGCGCTTGTTGATACCGAAGGAAAAGATGGTTGGTGTCAGCACATTGCGCAGCAGGACATCGTTGGCACGCTGGTCACCTCGACAGATGTCCTTGGCCATGTCCCAAACGTCTTTTTTGACAAAGGTTTCGAAGCGCATTTCCCAGTAGGTGTGTTTCATTGTTACTGTTGCAAAGGATTGCATTATTTTGTATGGCACGAAGCAGTTGTGGGCAACCACATCAGCCGCCAGGTGGCAGAGATATCCATAGGCGCAGGCCTGTTCGGCCTCTGTGCGTGCCGTTTGCAATACCTTGCGGCCAACGCCCCAGCGGTGGCAGTGCAGAAGATAATGTGTATATTTTTTGCCAAGTGTTATGTCTGCTGAAATACAGCCATACAGAAAATCACGAGGGTATGTTGTCAACAGTGCAGCCATATCTGCAGGCAGCATTTTGAGGTTTTCCAGTACATTCAGTCCCACCTGCAGGTGCATACCTCCACCCCAGGCCCAGGCGGAATCCGGTATTAACAGAACAAGCAGTGACACAAAAATAATCGACATATATTTTACCAACCTTTGTTTTGACAGATAGCGGATCTTGCTGTTACAGTTCTTTAGTTTCATCCGCGTTTTTAAATGATACCACAGGAGCCATGCGCGTGTCACCTGACTCAAGACCATACAGTATTACGGCATCTATAAAAGATTATTTGCTCGGACTTCAGGAAAGTGGCGTTGATGGCTTTCCGGAAAGAAGCGGTGACTTGGGACCAGGGACTGGGGACCGGGGAAATCATATAAAACAGAGCGAAAACGAATTGCATCAAGTTAAGGCGGCACCGGTTTCGGCACCGGTAGCGACAGGAACTTCGCACAATGATATGGCCGCTCCGCGTCACGAATCTCTTGATAAAATTAAAAAGGATCTGGGCGACTGCCAGTTGTGTCTGCTTGGAAGAACCAGAAAAAACATAGTTTTTGGTGCTGGTAACCCGCAGGCACGTATTGTTTTTGTCGGTGAGTGGCCGGAAGCGGATGAGGATCAGAAAGGGGAGCCATTTGCGGGTGAGGCCGGTCAGGTTCTGAGCCGGATCATTACAGCAATGGGGCTTAAGCGCGAGGAAGTCTATATCTGCAATGTGGTTAAATGTTATCCGCCAGACAATCGTGAACCGCATCCTGATGAAATTGCGAGCTGCTCGCCATTTCTGTTAAGGCAGATCAGGTCCGTCAACCCGGAAGTTGTCGTCGTTTTAGGCCGATTGGCCGCTATGACGCTATTGGGTCTTAAGGAGCCGATTTCCAGATTGCGGGGGAAATTCCATAACTATAACGGAATCCCGGTTATGCCGACGTATCATCCTTCTCATCTGCATAAGAACAAAGCGGATAAGGGACTTTTTTGGGAGGTCTGGGGTGATATGGTGCAGGTTCTGCAGCTGTTAAATCTGCCGGTACCGGAGAAGGACAGGAAAAAATAGTAACTGGGGACTGGGGATTAGAGACTGGTAAAAGCCTTTGACTTTCCTAGTCCCTAGTCCCGCGTCCCCTGTTCCCGCCTCTAAAGAGTCAATTCCGCATGGCCGTGGTAGTATTCGTCTCGTTCCCTGGAGACGTCAGCATCTTCAAGATATTCTTCAAAACCCATCACCCGGTCAATTACTCCACCAGGGGTAATCTCAATAATCCTGTTGGCTACCGTGGAAACAAACTCATGATCGTGTGAAGCGAACAGGATTACTTCAGTGAAGGCTATCAAGCCGTCATTGAGAGCAGTAATCGATTCCAGGTCCAGATGGTTGGTCGGTTCGTCCATGATCAGGGCATTGGCGCCGGTCAGCATCATGCGTGACAGCATGCAGCGTACTTTCTCTCCACCAGACAGAACACTGGTTTTTTTCATGGCTTCTTCACCGGAAAAAAGCATTCTGCCCAGAAAACCACGGGCAAAGGTCTCGCCTTCAGTCGGCGGTGAATATTGACCCAACCATTCGATCAGGTTGATGTCCTTATCAAAATATTCGCTGTTCTCCTTGGGGAAGTAGGAGGTCGTGATGGTTATTCCCCAGCGGAAGCTGCCGCTATCAGGTTCCATTTCACCGGAAACAATCTGGAATAGAGTTGTCCTGGCAAGTGTGTTGCCGCCAACAAAAGCGACTTTGTCTCCCTTGCGAATGATCAGGTCCAGGTTGTCCAGTACTTTGACGCCATCGATCTCTTTGGTTAGGCCTTGTATTTCAAGAATGATGTCGCCGCAGGGGCGTTCCGGTTTAAACATGACGTGTGGATATTTACGGGATGAAATAGGCATATCCTCGATCGTCAGTTTGTCCAGCAGTTTCTTTCTGGAAGTAGCCTGTTTGGCTTTAGAAGCGTTGGAGCTGAAACGCTGGATAAACTCTTTCAATTCGGCAGCTTTGTCGGAAACTTTGCGGTTCTCGTTCTGTTTCTGTTTCAGGTTCAATTGAGCAGCATGGTACCAGAAGTCGTAATTACCCACATATACCTGGATTCTGCCAAAGTCGATATCAGCTGTGTGGGTACAGACCTGGTTCAGGAAGTGACGGTCATGGGATACAACAATGACCGTATTGGGGAAACGGAAAAGAAAATCCTCCAGCCAGGAAATGGATTTTAGATCCAGGTTGTTGGTGGGCTCGTCCAGCAGCAGGATGTCCGGGTTGCCGAACAGCGCCTGGGCCAACAGAACACGTACCTTGTCGCCGCCTTCCAGTTCCTTCATCTTTTTGGTGCGCAGCTCTTCCGATATGCCCAGACCATTCAACAGGACAGCCGCTTCTGATTCGGCCTCGTAGCCGTTCATTTCGGCAAATTCACCTTCCAGTTCCGCAGAACGGACGCCATCAGCTTCGCTGAAATCGGCCTTGGAGTAGATCGCCTCACGCTCGGTCATGATATCATAGAGGCGTTTGTGTCCCATGATGACAGTATTGAAAACGGTTTCCTCATCAAAGGCAAACTGATCCTGCTTCAGAACTGCGATACGCTCGCGGGCACCGACAGAAATATCGCCTTTGTCCGGCTGGATTTCGCCTGAAAGGATTTTTAGAAAGGTTGATTTGCCGGCACCATTTGCACCGATCAGGCCGTAGCAGTTGCCAGGTGTGAACTTTATGTTGACGTCCTTGAAGAGGACTCTTTTGCCATATGCCAGGGTTACGTTTGAAGCAGAAATCATCGTGTATGAACTCCTTAAAAAAATAAAACCACAGAGGGTGACCCCCGTGGTTCACATATTGTTTAGATTTATAGCATATTTACATTGATGGCGGCAACAGTTATTTAGTAAGTTAGAAGTTAGTTTCTGTGCTTTTCTGGCAGAAAATACTTCGTAAACGCACTTATCCTGTTTGTTAGGGTTAGGTGTTTAAGCTGAAGACTATTCATCCGGCGCACCGCGCATCTTTTTTCTCTGAGAGGTAATCCTTTTGTCGCTTAGCCGTTCTTCCTTGACCCGTCGTGGTACTTTGGTGGAGATTCGTTTTTTGATTTTGCGATTCCGTTTCTCAAGCAGTTCAACAAGGCGTGACATGGCTTGTTCACGATTCTGTAGTTGGGAACGGCTTTCCGATGCCTGGGCAACAATGCCGGTGGGCAGGTGGCGGATTCTTACGGCAGAATCGGTTGTATTGCGGTGCTGGCCACCGGGGCCGGATGCGCGGTAGTATTCAATTTTAATGTCTGTTTCGAGTATTTCGATCATGACTAAAACCTTTTACGTTATAGGTGGTTTGGCCACAGAATCACAGGCCTCAGAGAAATCACTGAGTTTATTCCTGAACCTGAACGGTAGTGAGGCTGAACGGGCGTCCATGGGGTTGTTGTACGCCCGTCATGGGCGTGAACTTATGGGGTGCAAGGGGCCCGTCGTTCTTTGGGAACCGCCTGGTGCGTAACCGCCTGCCAGGTGGTGTGGAGGCCGGGGGAGAAAAACCCCCGGCTATCCGATTGGGAATCGCATTTTAAGATTATTCTACTTTGTCGTGGCTGACCTATCGGGAATCTTCTTCTGTAACAGTAATGGTGCCGTAAATTACAAGTTTTCGCTGGAATCAGTCTTGTCCTGATACTTTTTAGGTGTTGCTTGTTCCTGAACAATTTCACCAAGGTATTTTGGGAGTTCAATCCCGGCCATGGCGGCTACGTCATGCAGTGGCGGAAGGCTTTTTATCAGCCCTGAAAGAAAGTTGGCAGTGGCTGTGCCGTTTTTATCCCCACCACCAGAGTCCCAGACCGTAACCTTTTCAATCTTGATGTTACGGATTGCTTCAACCTGCATTTGGACGATCTGTTCAATTTTTTCAGTCATAAGCAGCGTAGCTGCTGCTTTAGCATCGCCGTTGCAGCCTTTCACCAGGCTGAGATAGCCTGCCGCTTTGCTTTCCAGTACCTGGCGCACACCCTCTGCCTCGGCCTGATATTTGAGGAGGATGGCATCGGCCTGGCCTTTTGCCTCGCGGCGGGTTTTTTCGGCTTCGGCTTCTGCAGCGATCTCGATCTTTGTCTTGTCGATTTCCTGGCGCACAACTTCTGCAGCAGTAAGCCGTTCCTGCTCGGCCTTATACTGCGCTTTCTGGATTTCTACTTCAGCCTCGCGACGAGCAACTTCGCCACGCTGCAAGGCAGCCGCCTGTTTTACCGACAGCTCAGCATTGGCGTCGGCGATGTCGGCCTTGGCGCGGTTTTCGCCATCCATGGCGAGTGCTTCCTGCTGTTGCACGAAGATACGACGATCAGCTTCGGCTTTTTTCTGGCCCTTTGCCGACTCAGCCACATTTTCAGCAACTTTGATATCTTTATCACGGTTAGCTGCCGCTTCACCGATGGTGGCTTCCGCTTCCTGCTGCTGTACAAATATGCGCTGATCAGCCTGAGCCTTTTTCTTGCCCTTCTCTGACTCGGCGACATTCTCCGCCACCCGGATTTCTTTCACCTTGGTTGCCTCGGACTCACCAATGGCACCCAGTTTATCCTGTTCGGCTACATCAACTTTTGCCTGGTTAATTGCCTCCGAGGCTGCCTTCTTACCGATAGAATCGATGTAACCGGATTCGTCGGTGATATCGGTGATGTTAACATTGATCAGATAGAGGCCGATCTTGTTTAACTCCGGTGAGACGTTTTTGCGGATCGATTCCAGAAAACTCTCGCGGTCCTGATTGATCTGCTCAATGGTCAGCGAGGCGACAGTGAGGCGCAACTGACCAAAAATGATTTCTTTTGCCATCTCCTCTATCTGAATCTGCGTTAGGTGGAGCAAACGTTCGGCAGCGGAGGTCATGACCTCCGGCTCGGTACTGATCCCGACTGTAAAGGTGGAGGGGACGTTAATGCGAATATTCTGTAATGAAAGAGCCTTCTGCAGCGGGATGCTGATGGTCATAGGCGTCAGGCTGATATAAGCATAATCCTGAATCAGCGGCCAGATAAGTGAGCCACCGCCATGAATACAATTGGCCGATTGTCCAGCTCCTACCTTGCCATAGACCACAAGTATCTTGTCGGACGGACAACGTTTGTAGCGGGAGGCGAGGAAGATGATGGTTGATACAATCAGAATTAGTAAGGCGGCAATGGGGAAAATCCAGAAATCTAACATGACAGCTCCTTTATTTAGTTGATAATTTCCACAACAAGAATATTTGCGTTCACCTGGACTACACGCACCGGGGTGCCGGTAGGCACCTCAGCCCCGTTTATTTCGGTAGCATCGAATTCGCGCAGGTGGTTTCGAAAGTTGAGGTGGACCTGACCTCGTCCCCCGGCGGGGATGGTTAGATACACGGTCCCTGTGCAACCCACAGCATCTGCGGTTTTGAGGGTACCGCTGGATTGAAGGCGCGAAGCACTCTGGAATAACTTGCCGATGCCCCACACCGAGGCTATGCCTGCAACCACCGCACCGACAGCTGAAATTATTACTCCCATCTGGCTCTGCCGGTAAAGGGCGAGTCCGACCAAACCGAACATCATGAAAAAGGCGGTAAGTCCATGCAGGGAGAGTACGCGAAAACCAACGTCGGAATCCACATGTTCGGTACCAATATCGATATCGCTATCTACACTGACATCCGTGTCTGCATCGCCGCCAATAAATTGCAGAATGAGTTTTACGATAACGAAGAACCCGCCAATGACTGCGCATGCCAGAAAAAATATCTCCAAGCCGTTAAAATCCGAAAAAGCCTTTGTCACATCAAGCCTCCTTTATTTCATGTTTAAGTTTCCCAACGGTTTGGGCGCTGACCTGAGGCTTTATCGCTCAGGTCTGACGTCCTTGTTGGGCATGCTCAGGAACAAATTTAATTTCAAGATGGCAACCGACTGCTTGTGCGTATTTTTTGAGGGTGGTTAAGGAAGGAGCGTGTTTTCCAGCTGCTTCAAGCCTTGATATTGCACTCTTGGTTGTTCCCATGATTTCAGCGACGGCTTCCTGTGTAAGACCGATTCGTGCACGGGCAGCAAGCATCTCTTTTGCCAATGCATATTCCCCTTCCAAGTCTTCATATGCTTTCCTGAAACCGTCCTGTTTCATAGCTTTCTCAAGAAATGCGTTATGATCATGATTTACCGGTTGATATTTTAAATCAGCCATTTTGAACCTCCTTCAGTCTTTTCCTGGCAATCTTCAGATCCTGCTCAGGAGTGGTTTGTGTTTTCTTGATAAATGCGTGCAATATTACGATCCGTTGCCCCACAACATAACAATAAAATGCCCGGCCGATTTCCTCACGACCACGTGTACGCACTTCGAATACTCCTCCACCCATTGCTCTTGAGTGAGGCATGCGCAGGTTTGGCCCGAACTCCATTAACAGTTCGAGAATTCGAGCATAATCGGCAAGTATACCGTCAGGCCAGGATTCAATCTCAGCTTGGTTAAGTGCGTGGAAGTATTCAATGAAGTAGTTCATGTAAGGTAGGTTAGCAAGGTTGTGAACTTATGTCAATTCTAGAGAGCGGGCGTTTGCCCTGTTATTTTCTCTGACCACTTTTTTCACGCCCTCTCTTTATCATGTAGAGGCCTAAAATCAGGGAAAGCATACCAAGAAAAACCATTGGATTAGTACTAGCTCGCATCAATGGAATACTTGCCAAAGCAGCAATTGAACCAATGATAATCGAGTACATAGATTTCCTTTGTTTGATGCGATCAACGGTAATGGGGTTGATCGGGCTGTTTTGGGCCCGGTCGTGCCGAAAGTTGGGAACAGCACTTTTTGGTCTTATCAAAACTGTTTAGGCAAATAGCTAGTTTATCGAAGTTATATAACAGAAAAACCACTTGCAAATTTTACATTAAATATATACTCTTGGTATATATTTATGGAGGCAATCATGAAAACTGCAAAATTATTTCAAAATGGGCAAAGCCAAGCTGTCAGGCTGCCCAAAGAGTTTCGCTTTGATGATACCGAAGTGTTCATTAAAAAGACCGGCAATGTTGTCCAGCTGATTCCTCGCAGCGATTCTTGGAATTCCCTGTTTGGGAGCCTTAAAAAGTTTTCCA
>JBGSQR010000239.1:0-17345 GCA_041737975.1 Geobacterales bacterium
CAAAAACAATGGCGCGGATGACAGTGGGTTTCTGGGGCTGCATTGGATTTTTCCTTGTAAATGAATCAGGTTGATAGTCTTCAACCTAAACATCTGTTTTTAGTTATCCTTACCCCGGTAATACTCACGCATCTCCCGGACCTGACGCTTAACTTCACGCCTGAGTTCCGGTGGATCCAGCACTTCGGCATGTGCGCCATATGAAAGTATCCAGGAAACCAGTTCCATCTCTCCTGCCGCATCGAATTCAATAATGACCCGACCGTCACTATCTGTGGTCAGCAGTTGCCCTGGCATCCAGCAGCGTTCCTGTACCGTGTGGGCAATTTTGTGGGAAAAGCGTACCCGCACATGCATGGGGTTGTCATTTACAATGCCGAAAGCGGAATTGAAATGTTTTTCAGGATCGTAGTCTGGAGCGATTTCGAAACGTTGCCTGGTCAATTCCAGTCCACGAATTCGCTCTAGTGCAAACAGTCGGATCGCCTTGCGGTTATGTGCGTAACCCAGTAGGTAGATGCCGCCTTTGTAAAATACCAGAGTATAAGGATCCAGTTCATACTCGTTGCTGTTTTTTAGACCTTTTTTGGCATAAGTCAGGCGGATGCGATACTGCTGCAGCAACGCCTTCTGCAGCTCAGTGATAAAGGCTGAGGCGGCTGTATAATCTCTGGCACCGTGCAGTATAGGCAGGGAAACTCTGGCGATGCGCTCCAGATGAGCGGCATAGCGGTCCGGCAGTACGGAGTTGATGCTTCTGAACAGTTCTTCAATCTCGGCCTGAAAAGGTGTGCCGTCCAGATGAACGCCAAGCGAACGGAGTAGATATAGTGAGAGAAGCTGGTTGAGAGTAAAGGTGATTGGCGGAATATTGCGGGACTTTGTCAGGAAATGGTAGACCTTTTTTCCGTCTTCCCAGTCACTGGTCAACGGGTATCCGGCTTCTTCAACGGCCCGCAGATCGCGGTGAATGGTGCGCCGGTCCACATCACACTCTTCGGCCAGATCATCCAGGGTCATGTTGCGACGGGTTTCCAGCAGGCGGATGATGGTGTGCAGCCTGGAAGCCTGGGAATATTTCTTGTTTGGTTTTCCCTTCTGCATGTTAATCACTCCTTGCTGAAAATTTATTTAACGTTACAATACGATGTTTCAATTATCCAAACTTGCAGGGGTATTTTAGTCCATTGGAACATTTTGACAACACATTTCTGACATATACTGTCCTGTTGCATGACTGGCTCAATCAACCCGGTTACGGATCCCTGTTTACTCTCAGTCTGCTGGCTTCCTCCCTGATTCCGCTCGGCTCCGAGTGGCTGCTGGTGATGATGCTGGCCAAGGGCTATCCACCGGTTGCGACCGTGTTAACGGCGACAGCCGGAAACTTTCTCGGTGCATTAAGTACTTATGTGATTGGGATTTACGGAGGCCGCTGGCTGATAGAAAAAGTTTTGCGGATTTCTACGGAGCAGCAGGAACGGGCAACAGGTTATTACCGCAAATACGGATCAATTTCGCTGTTTTTTTCCTGGCTGCCGGTTGTGGGTGATCCGCTTTGTCTGGTGGGCGGGATGTTGAAAACGCCGCTCTGGCTGTTCACTGTATTTGTACTCAGCGGAAAGCTGCTACGTTATGCGGTCGTTGCCTGGATCACACTTGGATAAAAGGCCTCATTTATGAACGGCATCATTCAACTAAATTCTCTGGACCATTATTTTGCGGAATTCATTAAGAGTCAGGATTCTTCGCCATGTGATGAACTGTGGCTGGCCGCTGCGCTGGTCAGTTCGGAAAGCGGCCAAGGGCACATCTGCCTTGATCTGGCGTCCGTATTCAGCAGTGAGATAGTGCCGTTTCTATCATCTGGCGCCCAGTTGCGCGTGCCGGAAGCAGCTGCCTGGGTCAAGGCGCTATCGGCCTGCAATACAGTGGGTAAGCCGGGTGAATACAAACCGTTGGTTCTTGATGATTGCGGCAGGCTGTATCTTTATCGTTCGTGGAACTATGAACGGTCTGTTGCAGAAAGCCTTATATCCAGAGCGTCCGGTATTGCTGAAACAGTTGATATCACCATGGAGATGCTGGGAAAGTATTTCCCAACAGTTACGGGAGAAGAGGACAGGCAGGGGGCTGCGGCAATGGCGGCCCTTTCGGGACGGCTGACAGTAATCAGCGGCGGTCCGGGCACCGGAAAAACCTCTACTGTAGCACGCATATTGGCTCTGCTGCTCGAACAGAGTCGTGACCGTAATCTTCAGATTTCACTGGCAGCGCCAACCGGCAAGGCGGCCAGCAGATTGAGGCAGTCTATTTTGCAAGCGATTCAGCAGTTGCCGCTGGATGAGACAATCCGGGCACAAATGCCCCATGATGTTAAAACCATTCATCGCCTGCTGGGAGTCGTGCCCGGGGCCTCAAACTTCAGATATAACAAGACGAACCCGCTGGCTTGCGATGTGCTGGTTGTGGATGAAGTATCCATGGTGGATCTGCCGTTGATGTCAAAACTTCTCGACGCAGTCCGTCATGACTGCCGGGTAATTCTGCTCGGTGATCAGGATCAGCTGGCCTCAGTTGAGGCCGGGGCGGTCTTGGCCGACATCTGTAACTCCGGGTCAGGACGACTGTTGGATGGCCCGTTTGATTCGGAAAAAATCGGGCAGGGGGGGGCAATAGCAGGGGCGGTTGTCAATCTGACTAAAAGTTACCGTTTTGATGACGAGAGCGGCATCGGTAACCTGAGCCGGCTTGTAAATAAGGGTGCCGGTGATGCCGCCTTTGAAATGCTGGCGGGTGGCCTGAAGTCGGATCTGGTCTGGAAGCCGCTTCCTTCATCCCAGATGTTTGAAGCGGAGTTCAGCTCTGCCGTCAAAACAGGATACGGAGAGTATGTTGCCGCAGCTACGGCAGAACGCGCATTGGAAATACTGGATCAGTTCCGGATTATTTCACCTTACCGTGAAGGAGCTTATGGCGTTGAAAACCTGAACCGACTGGCGCTTTCAGTCCTGGGGCTGCGAAAGCTAGAAGGGCAGCCGGTCTGCAACAGAATGCCGGTTATGGTTTCCGGGAATAATTACGAGTTGGGACTGTTCAACGGTGATACGGCGGTTTTGATGCAAAACGAGGTAGATAAACGGCTGATGGCCTGTTTTGCCGAAGCGGAAGGTGGCATCCGACATGTTTCCGCTCTGCGTCTGCCGCCTTTTGAGCCGGCTTTTGCGCTGACCGTACATAAAAGTCAGGGATCGGAATTTGACACTGTTTTGTTGATTATCCCCGAATTGGATTCTGAAATTCTGACCCGTGAGCTGATCTATACGGCGGTTACCCGTGCCAAAAAGCGCGTTGAGATCTGGTGCAGCCGGGAGATGTTCTGTAAGGCTGTGGAACGGAGAATTATTAGAAGTTCCGGGCTGCGAGAAAGGTTGTGGGGAGAGTAGCACTGAGGGTTGTGATTTGTATGAAAAGGGACAGACCGGATATTCCGGTCTGTCCCTTTGTTTTTTGAGACATGTTTAAAGAAGTTAACGGTTTAGTATTTCAGATACAGATCCTGAATCTTCTTCACATCGGTTGTTTTTGTCAGAGCCAGCATTAACAGGATACGGGCTTTCTGCGGGTTAAGGTTGTCGGAAACGATAAAGCCGTATTTGTCGTCATCGGCTTCGCCGTTACGGGAAACATTGCCGTTGGCGATGCGTGAGCTGCGGACAACTACAACACCTTTTTTCAATGCAGCTTCAATAGCAGGATATTCTGCCTTGCCGATGCTGCCATCACCTGTACCGGCGTGCACCAGGCCTTTTGCGCCAGCGGCTGTTGCGGCCTCGATCATTGTTCCGCCATTTCCGGCATAGTGATAAACAATATCAACCCTTGGCAGTTCAGTCATGTTGGTGACATCAAACTCTGTGTCTGCTGTGTGCTTGCGCAGTGTCTGGCGATAGAAAAACGGCTGATCACCAACAAAGAAACCGAGTGGGCCGATTTCAGCGGCTTTGAATGTATCCAGTCTGTTGGTAATGGTCTTGGTTACGTCGCGACCGGCATGGATTGTGTCATTGAGCATGACCATAACACCTTTGCCGATGGCATCTTTGCTGCCGGCAAGAATTACGGAGCGGTACAAATTCAGCGGGCCGTCAGCACTCATGGCTGTGCCGGGACGCATGGCGCCAACCACGATAACCGGTTTTTTGCTTTTTACTACCAGGTTGAGGAAATAAGCGGTTTCTTCCAGGGTGTCAGTACCATGTGTGATAACAACGCCGTCAACATCATCGCTGGCAAGTAGCTGATTAACGCGTTTGGCCAGTTTGAGCCAGATTTCCATGGTCATGCTTTCGCTGGCGATCTGGCTGATCTGCTCGCCGCTGACATTTGCTATCTTGGCCAGTTCCGGTACGTTGGAGATCAGTTTGTCAACCGCAGTAACAGCGGCTGTATAACCAACGGTAGTAGTGCTTGTTACGCCTGCACCTGCGATGGTTCCACCAGTGGCAAGGATCTTTACGTTGGGAAGTTTTCCTGCTGCATAGGAAAGTGGACTGCAGAAAACCACCACACATACGGCGACGAACAGAACCTGAATTCTTTTAATCATACTTGTTCTCCTCCTGCGTTTGATTGATGTTGCCCATTCATTATTTGTGTGCTTCAGGCAGCATGGTTGCAAAACAACTGCCAAGCCGGTGAAAAATAGTTCAGGCCGCATTGGAAGGGACTATTAGCAAAGATTAAAAATATACATATGTTAAGGGGGGTATAACCATTGTTGAAATGGGGGGCTGAAAAAGGTTAATTAATAATAAAAACGTATTGTTGGCTGTTGGGCATGAGGTTATGGCCCGGTGCGTGGTTATAGCGGTTTGTGGCATATATTGTATTTTATAAGTCAGATCTAATCAATCCGGTTGACTAAGTAGCCGGCTTGCGACATATTCCATTGAAAATCGGGCAGGAGGTCCTCCAGGATGCAGGCTGTCAGCGAGTATTTCGAACGTCACGAAGAGCAGGCCTTTATCGCCAAGGCTTTTTTGACCATTTTTCTGATCATGTTTGTCAAGGAATACCTGTCTGGCTTCCTGTTTCTGCTTTTCCTGTTTTTTCCCTTTATCTTCCTGATTTATATCCGATTTAAGGCCGCTACTGAAGGTGTCAGCACATACTCCCTGCTCAAACAGCATATTACCTTTATCCCGGTTATGTATGCCGAAGGGGATCGCAAGAAAGAGGTTATTCCCTGGGTGACCTACGGCATTATCCTGTTGAATATCCTTGTCTTCTATATCTACGAAAAAGCCCCCTGGGGCGATATGAAGTTTATTTCCAACAACCTGGTTTTTTTGCCGCGTGATCCGCACTATTGGAATGTGATTGTCAGTGCTTTTTCCTCTATGTTTCTGCATGCAGGTGGTGGGCATCTGTGGGGCAACATGATTTTCCTCTGGATGCTGGGAACTGCCGTTGAACGGCGTATAGGACCTCAGCGTTTCAGCTTGCTGTATCTAATCACCGGACTATTTGGCGGCATGGCCTTTATTTTGACATGGTTTGTCGCCAGTGGAGAGCCGGGGCATCTGCTGGGTGCCTCCGGCGCCATTGCAGGTATTATGGGTGTTTTTGCCGTGCGCTGTTATTTCAAAAGTATGATCTTCCCGATTCCAATCCTGGGGATATTTTCCCTGATACTACCCATCAGCCTGAAAGTAAGGCTTAATTCCCTGGTCATAATAGGTCTCTTCTTTCTGGCCGACCTGTCGGGCGGCATCAACCAGATCAGCGGAATCGGCTCGTCAATGGTAGGCCATTGGTGTCATTTGGGCGGCATGATTTCGGGCATGATTCTGGCTGGGTTTCTCAAGCTGGGCGAGGGTGCGGTGGAGGAACGGCATCTGGAGATCGGCATCAAAGCCGCCGCTTCTGCTGTTGGCTTTGGCGATGGTGAAAGCTCGCTCAGAAAAGTGCTTGATCGTAGTCCGGACAGTGCCGAAGCACTGCTTGCACTGGCACGTATCAAATCAAAGTACAGTGCCAGTGAAGAGGGGCAGGGGCTTTATGTCCGGGCCATCAGCTTGATGATTGCAGTTGGTCCCAAGGAGGCTGCCGAGGTTTACCTGGAATACTACAAGGTTTATCGAAAGCCGCTGGATAGTGAGACCATGTCTACGCTAGCCGGTATCTTCCAGCGTCAGATGGATATGGATAACGCCACCCGCTGTCTGGAAGCGGTCATCGCAACTCCCAATGTCAAACCGGATCTGCGTCAGAGGGCCTTGGCACAGTGTGCAACTCTGCTGGACAAGATGGGGCATGAAGATGCAGCAGAAGGGTATTATGAGATGCTGATAGAAGAGTTTCCCCATTCGGAACTGGCCCATCGTGCCTATACCAGGCTTGGTCGGTCGATTCCGGTGGCCGGGTCTCAAGTACCTGCCAGCGTGAAGAGTACGCTGCCAGAGCCGGTAAAAGTTGTAACGGTCGCTCCGCAGGATGCTGAAATTAAGGGGAAAAACTGCCCGGTCTGCAATTCTGTCATGCATGAGCGGCGTGCCGCCAAAGGTGCTCATGACGGGAAAATGTTCTGGGTCTGCGTCGGATTTCCGAAATGTAACAGTGTGCAGTTGGTTGAGTAGTGGTGAGGGGAGTGTAATGTCAGCATCAAATACCGGAAAACTGTTTATTCGCAGCATACCCGATGGCGATGAGCGAGAGCAGATAATCGATTTCTTGTGCACCTTTACTAAAGGCGCAACGCGTGAAACTGTTGCCGTTAAATTGCAAACGCTGCCATTAACACTGGGCAGTGCCATCCCGGCAGAAATTGGCAATAAAGTGCAAGCTACGCTTCAAGAGTTGGGTGCTGAAGTCATGTTTGTCTATAATCCGATGCTGCAGCCAGTTAGCCAATCTGCCTCGTTTGCCGCTGTGGATAAACCGCTGGAACCGGTCCCGGTTCAGCAACAGGAAAAACCTGCCGTCAGAAAAATTGCCGGTCCTGCAGTGGCAACCCCCGTTTCAAAGGCCGATGCCATCAAGAGGGATATCAGGAACATGCTGATGCTGTTGCTGGTCCTGGTGGTGATTCTTTGTGGAGCCACGGCGATCTTCCTTCCTTCTTTGCAGGCCGCATCCAACCCTGATCTGCTGTTGAATAAGCTGTTGAAGAAGAATGCTGAAATTAATAACAAAAAATGTCCCCGAAATATGAATCAGCACTTGCGGCTGGATAGTTTTGATGCCGGTAACAAGAAAATGACAATTAACTATACCCTGCTGAATATCAGTTCAACTGATGTAAATGGTGATCAGATGCGTCCTTCCGTATCCCGTGACATTCGCAAGGGGGTCTGCACGGAAGCGAACTCAGCAGAGCTGCTTAAAGAAGGTGTTACCTTTGTGTTTGCCGTGCATGGCAAGGATGGCGGGTTGATTTTTGATTATCAGGTCCAGCATGAGGATTGTAAGTCTTAGCCGTGGTACGTCAGAAGTAACTATTCAGCACAATATAAAAAGTTGTCATTCCCGATGGTGTAATTGGGAATCAAGATTTTTAAATCGTTCCCAGATAGAATCGGGCGTGGTTAACAGACGTTTTTACACCTGTTGAGATTGTGCTTAATTGTTATCATAAGAGTTTTTTGGGAACATAAAAGCAATGCCGAAAGAATTACCGGAGGAGTTCTGCATGAAAAGCTTTGTAACGGCCTTGTTCAGGCCGCAGACGACTTATGATCTTGTTGAAAACGGATCAGATCAGTCTGCTCTTGTGGTAAACGCTCTGAGCGGAATGTTTCTTGTGGCGTCATTTTTTCTACCGTGGCTTTCTTTGATGAAGATATCTCTTTTACTTGTGCTTAGCCTGTTGTTTGGTCCTTTGGTGGGATTTTTTGTTTCATCAACCTATGCCAGATCAGAATGGTTGGTGGGTAGAAAGTTGGGTGGTTCTGCCGACTACTCCAGAATTTATCGTTTGTTTGCCTGGTCTTTTTTGTCTGTCGGGCTTGCTGTTTTTCTTTCTACCACTATTGTAATGTTACTTGATAAGCTGAATAGAGGTCCTGCAGCACTAGCACTTGCTCCGTTATTGATTATCTTAGGTTTTACCGCCAGAAGCTACTCACTCAATCTTGTTCAGATACAACAACTGCCACGAAAAAGAACAGTTATCAGTATGATGCTGTCATTCTTGCTCTTTGCTTTATTGTTAGCAGCGGGTCTGTTTTTTTTGGCAATGCTGATCAATATGGGAATGGGCGGAGATATGAAACTGTTTGAAATGCTGGGGGGCTTATGAAAACCGGCATGAAAAAGATCTGGATCGGAATAATTTTGTTTTATGCAGGGCTCTTTACTTTTATGGCCCTTTATGATGAAAAACTTTCCCCCGAAGTTGAAAGTCTGTTGCAGGAGAAGCAGGCCATTATTATTGAACCGCAGAATGTTTGGCTCCCGATTGTCGGAGGTGAGGCGCCTGCAGGACAAGATCCTTTTGAATATGGAGTGGCAAAACTGAAAAAAGTTCAATCAATATCTAACAGTGCCCAAAAGATGGAATATTTGGCCGAAGCAGCCACAGTTATGGATAAAAACCGTCTGGAGTTTAAAGGTAAAATGCCGGGGTTTTATGGGTCGGATGGTGTGGGAATGATTGCTTACGTACGGACAAACAGGGCCGCAGCTGAAAAGCTGATTGCTAATAATCTTGAGATATTGACCCGCCATGAAGCTCTACTTAGATATAGACATTACAATGAACCTTTGACTATGGGAGTAATGTCACCTGTTCCGAATTTATCTATACTTAGAAATGGTCAGAGACTTAAGCTTTTACAGTTGGCAATTAAAGCAGAAGAAGGCGATCTTGCAGGTACAATATATGGTCTGGAGCAGGAAGACATCTTTGGGAAGCTGCTTGCTGTTAATACAAGGGTTCTTATTACTAGATTTATGGGTAATATAATTTTAGAGGCAAATATGCGTTTTGCTGCTGATTTGGCTGTTAATTATAAGCTTAACAAACAGCAGCTTGATCGCTTAAAAGTTGTTTTGAAACCTTTTGAAAATGGTGAAGCATCTATGACAACTGCTTTAGAGGGAGAAGTTGTCTATATGCTGAATAGTATTATTTGGGATTTGAAGTACAGCGACGAAAAACCTCCAGGAAAAGTCTTTTTAAAGCCAAATGCCATTAGAAATCGTATGTATGATAATATGAGGCAATTGATAGTATTGTCAAAGCTCACGGCTGCAGAATATGCCAATGATGTTAATAATGCGGGAAAAGATAAATCAGGTTTATACAAAATTGGGCTCTGTTTTTTATATGATCCTGTTGGTGAAATTCTTGTTCAGGTCTACCAGGGTGCAAGTTTTACCGGTTATATTGAGCGTGGCCATAATCTTGAAGGTCTGCGCAGGCTGGCATTGTTGAAGACTATGATCAAGGAAGAGCAGATACCTAAAGAGCAGATCCAGCAGTTTCTGGACAAAAAGGCAAAAGAATTGGGCAATCCTTATACCGGTAAAGCAGCCGGGTGGGAGCCGCAGAAGGGGCGAATAGTATTTCAGGGTGTTACTGAAAAATCTGAAATTTATATGAAATTTTAGTTTGCTAACTCAAAAGGAGTTGAAATGAAGAATAATATTCTGTCAATATTGGTTCTGATCGTGTTGTCATTCTCAAGTACCGCTTTTGCCGAAGAACTCACCCCGGCTAAAAAAGCCGATATTGAAAAACTGCTCAAGGTGACAGGGTCGCTGAAAATTGCCAGCATCTTTGGAAATGCGGTTACAACACAGATGTTTGCGGCTCTTAAGCAGACCCGTCAGGATATACCGGAAAAAACAGTGGATATTATCTCGGAGGAAACAAGTAAGGTTATTAACGAAAACATCAGCAGCCTAATTGATCCCATGATAACCATTTATGCAGATAATCTGAAGCATGATGAAATCAAGGGGTTGATTACATTTTATGAGACTCCGCTTGGCAGGAAAACCATCGAAGTTATGCCGGTCATGGCTCAGGAGGGGATGAAGGTCGGGCAGGAGTGGGGGCGGAATCTGGCGCCGCAACTGATCAAGCGGATTGATGAGCGGCTGAAAAAAGAGAAACTGATCGAATAGTCTCTGTGGAGCGGAAAATGAAAATATTCATCGCAGGCGGAACAGGTTTTGTGGGTGGGCATGTTGTCCATGAATTGATGGCAAGAGGGCATCAGGTGCGTCTGCTGGCCCATCGGCGCAGTGAGTCGGCCAATTCTGCAATTGAAATGATTGAAGGTGATGTGACCCGTATGGATAGTTTTATTCAGGCGGTGTCAGGCTGTGACGCGGTCATCAACCTGGTCGGTATTATCCGTGAATTCCCGTCCAAAGGGATTACCTTTGAGCACCTGCATGTGCAGGCAACAGACAATATGCTGGCTGCTGCCGCAAAAGCCGGTGTCAGGCGTTATCTGCAGATGTCTGCCCTGGGGACCAGGCCCAATGCCGTATCCAATTACCACAAAACCAAATACATGGCGGAAGAACTGGTCAGGGGCAGCGGCCTGGATTGGACGATCCTACGCCCTTCGCTGATTTTCGGTCCCAAAGATGCCTTTATCAATATGCTGGCCGATCAACTGCGCATGGTGCCGGTCATGCCGGTCATCGGTGACGGGCTCTATCGCTTGCAGCCGATTCATGCCGATGATGTGGCTCGCTGTTTTGCCATGGCACTGGAAATACCGGAGACCATAGGCCAGACTTACGGCCTGTGCGGCAATGACCGCCTCACTTACATGGAGCTGCTAGATACGGTTGCCGCAGCAATCGGCAAGAACCCGCCCTATGAACCGCACCTGCCGCTCGGTCTGATGGAACATGTGATTCCGGTCATGCAGAACATCCCCCAGTTTCCAATTACCATGGACCAGCTGCAGATGCTGATTGAGGAAAATATCTGTGATTGCAGTTGGAAAGAGACCTTCAGGTTTGAACCGAAAGGGTTTAAAGAGGGGATCGGGGAGTATCTGAAAAAGTAGTTCCTGTCTTTTAAAAGTTGCCTAATTGCAATTATTAAACCTCCGAGGTTTTTGAAATCTCGGAGGTTTGTTTTTGCTGCATCTTCAATTCCTCAATCAGGATAAGCCTAAATCTAAAAACTTGTTTCACGCAAAGCCGCAAAGTCGCTAAGAAAATCAAATTAATGCAAGCATTACTTGTGAACTGTCTGGTGTGTAGTTGAATTGTTTTAAGCTTTTAAACAGTTGATTTCCTTTGCGTCTTAGCGTCTTTGCGTGAGAAATGCTTTCTTATTTTTGTAAAGGCTTAAGTCGTAATAGGCTAATGACGCTTCAAAATAAAC
This sequence comes from Geobacterales bacterium, assembly GCA_041737975.1. GTDB lineage: Bacteria > Desulfobacterota > Desulfuromonadia > Geobacterales > Pseudopelobacteraceae > JBGSQR01. The sequence goes on from JBGSQR010000239.1 coordinate 11,360, forward strand.
ATGAAAATATAGAACGCAAACATCACAATACCGATGATTATGGCAATCGGACCGCCCTGTGTGGCTGATGCGGAGGACTTGCCGCTTTCCGTCAAGGAAACGGCCCGGCCTGACTGGGGTGGTTTGTCAAAGAAGGTGTCCCGGTCTCTGATGATCGCCTGTGGTATCAAAGTATCAGTCCGGGTTGTAATGCCCTCCATTTTTTTAACCGCTGTTCCGATTGCCAGAAACTCGATCAATCCTCCGCCAAGCTCGTAAACATGGATCTTGACGCCGACCACCTCATCGGCGCCGTGGCGCTTGGCATCCAGCTGGATTCTGTCCAGGGCCTTCTCCCTGGCCTCATACAGCAGGGAGGTCAGGACATTCACCTCGCCGCGCACCATGGACTTGAACAGTGATTTGATCCCTCCCACAAGCCCCAGCGAATAGACTGAAACCCCCATTACCAGACGGATCGGCATGTAGCCGATATTGATCATGTTCCACATCTCTTCATTGGTCATATCCGAGGTGATCGGATTTGTCGTGTACTCGGCCAGAGCCGGGTGAAATGAGGCGGTGCCGAGCATGAGCATCTCCTGAGCACCCATGAACGGCGTAATGGTTGTGTTGATGCCGATAACAGCATTGGCCTTGCACTGCCTGGCTTCGCGGGTGATGCGCTCAAGCGCCAGGTGTCTGGTCTTGTCAAATATTTCGGAATACTCGGAGACTTCACCCCTGCCCAGGCTGCGCAGGAATCCGAAGATATTTCCACTCAGGCCGATGGAATAGGCCACATTGCCGATAACGTACTGGATCGGCTTGAAACCGCAGTCCACCTGGCAGTACAGCTGCTGCGCATCGGCAGAAGTGGAGAAAGCCAGGGTCTCGTTAGTGGCATTGGCCTTGTGTACTACAGAGCCGATAGAGAGGAATTCGATATTACTGCCATGGTTGATCAGCTCGGTGCTGACACCGGTCACGCCCGTGCCGCCACTGGCCTTTGCCTCTACCATCATTCGTTCGATGGCGTTGATACGCCCATCATGGATCAGACTGGTTACCTGAGGGATTTCACCGCCGACCAGTATATTCAACCCGGCTGTCAGACTGCCCAGAATACCCAACGCAAAGACGCTGTTACCGATGCAGATGTTGCCGGGGGTAAAGGAGAGCTTGTTCAGGCAATAGATCTCGTTGCCGGAGAGGTTAGTGACGTGGCTGTGTGTGCTTACGCTGGACATGGAAACCTCGAGAGTAAATTTTATGGCGTGTTAGTAGCTGAACTCTTTACTTGATATCACCAATCATGCCCCTGCATTCAGGTGAACCGCATTGGCATCTGAATATATGTCCTGCACCGTCAGTCTCGTAGTCGCTGGTGATCTCTTCGCCAGAGGCAATATTGCGGATAGCCACGTCACAAAAATCATGAACCTCGGTGTTATGGCTGCAGGAGTGATTGACATAACGTTCCGGTGGCTGCACCAGTATCAACCTGTCAGAATCGTATGGATGCAGGTAGCCTTTTTCAGAATCTTGAATCGTGTCGGTTTCCAGGGTGATATGGCTACAGAGGTGTTCCATCTGAGAACAATCTCTCCGGTGCAAAAGTCGCGCAGGGCAAATACACCCTGCTTATGTATGCTTGAAAATTTTGTCTCTACGTCCATGCGGTGCTCCGGTAAAAGGTTGCAATGTGCTCAGGTTCAACGTGGCTGATGGTGCCCTGGCAGCTTTTTGGGCAAGTAGTGTCGATAGATGAGGGTCTTGCCTATGATGTAACCGGATAGATTGCCGCAAGAGAAAAATGATCTTATTCCAGCCGTGTCAGATACGCATCCTTGGTCAACCAAAGTTCCTCCATTCGGTACATATGCCAGTGATCATGCATCAGAACGTGCCTGCTTAGTATGTATAGCGAATATTCATCATATTCCGGGTGGGTCGCCGTCTTTTTCCAAGTGGTTTCATTTGCACTTTCAAGGAGCTGAAGTTGACTGGCCCTGTTGCGTGCGAACTGATCGAGTGCAATTTCAATGCTCATTCGTGGGGGAGTATCAGGTTCTTCCTTGCCTCCACCGGGAATGTACGGGGTAAATTCTGGATTATCCTCATTCATAAACCGTTCAATACGCTTTAACAGCATGGGCTGTACTTGAGCTAAATGGCTGAAATGCTCTGCAACTGTCCAAAAACCCTCACCTCTTCGTATATCCAGTTTGCTTTCAGGAATAGTCTGGACAAACCGGGATAGTATTCTTGGTGACCGTCTGAGTGTTTCCAACAAGTCTGGAATGTCTTGCACCTTCACTCTCCTTTATGGCGTAACGATGTCGAGGCGTAGCGGCGACACGGTCCGCCGCGACGACCTGCTTCCGCCGGCTTGTTGGCGTTGTGATTAATGTCGTAGTTGTTTTCAAGGTCAAATGCATTGGGGGCAGGACTACACGTTGCTGCCCCCATTACGCTCAAACTAAGTTTAACATTTTGTTGTTGTTAATTCACAAGTTGGATGTTTTGTGAAAAAACCTTTGAAACGGTCACACCTTGTGCCTTGATGCTGCAAGAAATGTCAGCCGTGTAAGTGCCAAGAGGCGTTGTTGACCAATCAATCCTCGATTCGAAATAATTAACCCCACCATATGTACCACCAGTATTTGGAACATTTACCAACTTAGCATTGCTTGGTAACGTTGCATTCACATATGAACAATTAATGACTGCATCTCCTGGAATAGTGCCACCTCCAGATATTAAAACAGGTCCAGGCCTGTCAAAATATGAAAGCAGTAATTTTAAATCCATTGTCGCAGGATTAGATTTTGAAATTGCAAACCCTGTCGCTGTAAAACTATTGGCAGTACCGGATAGTAGGGAAAGTCCGTTTCCGTAATCTAAATATTGTTTGTCTACACAAGCTTGAGCTAACATAGTTTCCCCTGTCGTATTCCATTTCATTTGTATAGTACTACAGCCAATGGAACTTCCAGTATTAGACACAGAGAACTTACCAGTATTTACATCTACTGAACCGCCGTATGTTTGCCCGGTTTCATTGCTTACAATGCTGAAAGACAGCCCGCTAATCGCTTTTGAATATGTAATTACAGGTGTGACACTATAGGCTTCCCAAGGGCTTGGATGAGTGGATGTGGAAGGATAAGAAAATGACAAAATATAGTCGCTCAACTTTTCTGTCGTCGTAGTGCCTGGATTTGAAGCCTCGCCACTACCACCGCACCCACATGTGGTTAACATCAAAACAGCAACCAACACAACTGAAACCAAGTAACTCATTTTCTGCAAATTCTCCTCCTCTTTGATCAGAAATTAAATTTTGAAGTCCGGCGGCAGGATAAAACAGAGATATGATCTGCCTGTTATGACGCTTAATCTATTTTTGCCTGTATCTGTTCGGATCATCAAAAAAGGTCACATCTGCGTAATGGTGTGTCCGGTTGACCGGCCATCAGGCCGAGTCTATCTGGCTGGTTGGGGATCATTTCTTAAAATTCCAATTTCAAAGGCTGATCCCGGTTCTCCCTAGTCACAGAAGTTCGGATTTTTTCAACTCTAGGATAAGAGAGTCAGAAAAATGTTTAACGACACTTTCATCATTTTTAGCAGGCCACTGGGCACCAACTTTAAAGGCGCCTGACCACACTGACTTGTTTTCTCCGGTGTCAAATAGTTGCACCTGAATCCAAAGTGAGGTGTTGCAACCAAGCGCCGTGCATTCATCTCTGCCGGAGGTTGGTGTAATTATTAGTTGAGTTGCAGCGGCACTGTTTTGTTGCTGCACTTTAATTTGGTTCTTATCTAAGACAATAGACAGATTATGTGTAATATGGCTGGAAAACAAAGACACAAGTTCAGCAACGTGCTTATTGGATCTTTCTTTGGCTTTGTCTGAAATTACTGGAGATGAAAGAGTTATATTTGTTTTCAGATTTTGTGGGGTTTGCCAGACAACCGCTGTTTCTGTAATTTTTTTATTATAATTATCAGCCTTCTTGATATCTCGAACAAATGTCGTACAGCCGCTGCATAAAAGTAGTGTCAGTAATAGTAGAAAATGGATACGAAATACTACGTTAAAAGTCATTATTGCCTCCAGAAGAGTAGTTTTTAGAACATGGTTTTCTCTTTAAAAACACGCTGCGGGGTCTTGTAAAATCAAGCTTTGTTTGTCTTTCCCAGTGACATCTTATTTTTCAAGGCCCGCCCCTTAGCTTTTTCCTTGGGAAGCTACTGCATACATAACAACAGGCAGAAGAACTGCCCAAATGCTTAACAGCAAAATCTTGGAATTATTTCCTCCTTTCAAATTCATTTAACTCCTAGGTCACCGGTTCACGCGCACGCATAAATCGGTGACTTACCCAAATGGAATATTTAATATATGCACATTAGATTTAAGTTGTTTATTGCTTCGCATTTTCACTGGTTAGCGTATGCAAACAGTCTGTCCAATATCATGAAAAGCATTTATTAAAAAGATATATTTGATGTGGCCAAAAGAAGGTGCGCAGGTTAACTTGTTCGATCAGTTTTAGCCTGGTAAGCCCCTAATTATAAGATGTAGTTTAAGTGTTTCGAGGCATGCTGTAATAGTCCACACGGAAGACAGAAAACCCCTGAAACTTGACCAAATTGATCCTGTACTGTATGATGCCTGCACCAAAGTTCTTAAATCCAATATTTACCAGGTGTTTGCGGAGTATGAATGGGTTTGAATCTGCTGCATAAAACTTTCCGGTTGGTGTTTTGTCTGGTTCTTTTGTCCCTGGCTGTTGCAGTCCAGGCAGAACCGTTACAGCCCGGACCGAAAGTTTTGGCGGACGATCATATTGTTACATCCCTGGAAGAACTGCTGGACAGCGATAATCAGTTTGAAGCCGCCGAGGCGGTTGCAACTTATTATGCCAAGCGTTTTGAAGGTCGAAGGACCAGCTCCGGTCAGCGTTATCATCCGGACAAAATGACCGCCGCACATTATACGTTGCCCATGGGGACGGTGGTCAGGGTTGTTAATCCCAAAACAAAACAGGAAGTGCAGGTGACGATCAACGACCGCTGCGCACCTAAGAAGTTTAACTTTATCGATCTTTCAAAGGCTGCAGCCAAGAAGATAGGTCTGTGGGGCAAGGGTAAAATCAAGGTTGTAATAATTCCGCTGTCAGAAGAGCCGGATGATGTTGAGGCACCGGCGTAAAATAAATTCAATGTAGTAAAATAATTTATAAATATTTTTAAGGCCGTATCCCGAGGGGTTACGGCCTTTTTGTTTGATTGGCCGGTTGGTTGTGATGGCCAATCTGTGGTGCTTCGCCAGATTTTTGCTAGAATTTGTCCGTAATGGCATGCCTCATGCTATTTCAATGGCAGGGAGGAAAATAACATGGGCAAAACAATACTGATTTGTGATGACGAGCCTCTCGTCAGGATGGCACTGAAGTCGCTGCTGATGGACATTGGCTTTGATGAAATTTTTGAGTGCGGTGACGGTAAACGTGCCGTGGAAACGGCTTTGGCAAGCTTTCCTGATATGGTGATTATGGATGTGGCCATGCCGGAAATGGACGGTATTACGGCCGCCACCGAGATAAGAAAAAAGCTCAAGATACCGATTATGCTGCTGACAAACTGCTATGATGGTCAGACCGCAAAACGGGCAGCTGAATGCGGGATTGCCGCTTTTTTAACCAAACCATTGCGGGCACAAGATCTTCTACCGGCAATGGAAATAGCTCTTGCCCATTCGGAGCAGGTTGATACTCTCAAGGAAAAAATTGATGATCTGCAGGAAATTATCGATAACCGCAAGATCATTGAAAAAGCCAAAGGGATGCTGATGGAGAAAGAGAAACTGTCAGAGTCTGATGCATATCGGCATATGCAGAAAATGGCGATGGATAAACGTAAATCACTGCGCCAGGTCGCTGATGGAATTTTGAAAGCAGATTAAGACAGGGACTTGGGACTGGTAACTGGGGAC
>JBGSQR010000249.1:0-3012 GCA_041737975.1 Geobacterales bacterium
CGCATGTGGGCGATGATTTCGTCGGGCATGACGGTGACCGGGGTACGATACTTTTCGGATAAATTGAAGGCGCGGACGGTTTCTTCAAAGTATTCCTGGACTGAGGCCGGGACAAGGCAGATGGCGGGGTGATCGCCATGGGTGCCCCATTTGGCTGCCATGATGTCGGACTGGCTTGGGCCGGTGGGCATGCCGGTGGAGGGGCCACCGCGCATGACGTTGATGATTACGCAGGGAATTTCGGCGATGCAGCCGTAGCCGATCAGTTCCTGTTTTAGGGAAAAACCGGGACCGGAGGTGGAGGTGAGGACTTTGGAGCCGGCCAGGGCTCCACCCAGGCAGGCGGCCATGGCGCCGATCTCGTCTTCCATCTGAATAAATTTACCGCCAATCTTGGGAAGCTCGATAGAGAGTACTTCGGCAACTTCGGTGGACGGGGTGATCGGGTAACCCGCAAAGAAATTGCAACCGGCATACAATGCGCCAAATGCGGCGGCTTCGTTGCCTTGTAGGAATGCTACTTTGTTTGCCACTTTGAATTCCTCCTCAGATCTATTCAGAAACTTTTATTGCAAAGTCAGGACACCTCAACTCACATTGTTTGCACTTGATGCAGGCTTCCAGATTCTTAACGGATGCAATCAGCCCCTTCATCTCAAGAACTTTTGCAGGACAGAACTCAACACAGATATGGCAGCCCTTGCATAACTTTTCGTTGATCTCGATTTTTGGCAGTGTTTTTTCCATATGAATTTTCTCCATACATTATAAAAAATAAGCAGCCCAGAAACAGAAAAAGAAGGGTAGTTATACCCTTCTTTTTCTTTCATTGCAAAGCAAATTGTAATACTAAAAAGCTATTAGAGGCTGTCTACCAGTGCTTTTACGTGGGCAACAGATTCGTTGAATAGAGCCTGCTCAACATCATTGAAATCGATTTCCAGAATCTGCTCAATTCCGTTTTCACCCAGAACACAAGGTACGCCAACATAGTAACCGTCAACACCATACTCGCCTTCAAGCTTGGCGCAAACAGGAAGTACGCGCTTCTGATCGCGAAGGATCGCTTCAGCCATGCAGATTGCAGAAGAAGCCGGTGAGTAAAAAGCTGAACCGGTTTTAAGAAGGCCAACAACCTCGCCACCTGCGTTAGCAGTACGCTTGACCATTGCATCCATAACTTCCTGGGCTTTTTCTGCAGACTTGTATTTCTTTTCAAGCAGAGCCATTACAGGAATACCGAATACATTGGCATAACGGATCAGAGGTACCATGTCGTCGCCGTGTCCGCCAAGAACCATAGCGGTTACGTCCTTGATTGATACGCCCAGTTCCCATGCAATGAATGTAGCAAAACGTGCGGAGTCAAGCACGCCAGCCATACCCATTACACGGTTTTTCGGGAAGCCGGTAATGCGCTGGCAGAGGGTAACCATTGCATCAAGCGGATTGGAAATTACGATAACAAAAGCATCAGGAGCATGCTGCTTAATGCCTTCGGCAACTGACTGCATGATTTTTGAGTTTGTAGCGATCAGGTCATCACGGCTCATGCCCGGTTTGCGTGGCAGACCTGCAGTTACAATGATAACATCCGAACCTGCGATGTCCTCATAGGCATTTGCACCTTTGAGGCAAACATCAAAAGCGTCTACAGGAGATGCTTCGGAGATGTCGAGCATTTTACCCTGTGGCAAACCTTCAACAACGTCAAACAAGACAACATCGCCAAGCTCACGCATTGCGCAAAGCTGAGCAAGAACACCACCAATCTGTCCACCACCAATTAATGCAATCTTTTTACGTGCCATATTGTTACCTCCTGGAATTTGGTATTACCAATTTACGACTATAAGATAAGATCAAACAAAAGGCAAGCTCACAACCGAATAAAATTTCCACAAATACTTTTTAAAGCAAACTGGTTTATTGACCATTTTTACCTGAAAAACGTTTGGCCTCAACTGCCTCAACATGCGAGAAGTTTCGTGGAACTGTCAGAATCTGGCCAGGCCAGAGATGTTTGGGATCTCTGATCTGATCCCTGTTGGCGCGATAAATGAGCGGCCAAAGCGACGCATCATTATAGATTTCATTACGTGCAGCTATCTGGGGTAATGTTTCTCCACGTCGAACAGTGTATGAGTTCGGCCTGGCAGACGCAAACTCACGTGCTGCAAGGGCTTTTTGCGACATTGCTGCCTGTTCCTGCTCCTGCTGCAACTCTTCTTTTCGAATCCGCTCTTCAGCTTCAGCAGCTTCCCGCATCAACTGTTCTTCTTTGAGGCGAGCATCTAGTTCAGCCTGCTGACGTCTTTGTTCCTCAAGCTTGAGTTCCCTGAGACGTTTCATGTCACCGCGAAGCACCCCACCCTTCTGAAGAACTAGCAAATAAAATGAGTCCGCTTCCTTATCATCTTTATTTACATTGAGAATCGCTTCACCATGTTCAAAAGTCTCTGTAAGGTTAAGGTACTCCTGAGGCAAAAAGGAAGAAGCCCCTTCCCTGCCAAGCTCATTTACCAGAGAAGAAGCCTTGGTACGCCATGTTGGCGCAGGTGCAGCACAGGCTGCTGCCATCAGACAGATAAATATCAATATGCAGGCAGCCAGTTGGCGCATATTCGACTATTTTACCGTTTGTTTTTCAGCCAGCTTGATACCAAGCTCGCGTAACTGCTTGTTATCTACAAGCGAAGGAGCTTCAGACATCATACAAGTACCACGTTGAGTTTTAGGAAACGCAATAACATCGCGTATGGAATCGCTGCCGGTCAACAGCATAATCATACGGTCAAGACCAAAGGCAATACCACCATGCGGTGGTGTGCCGAACTCCAGTGCATCCAGCAGAAAGCCGAACTTGGACCGAGCCGATTCTTCGGACATGCCTAACAGCTTAAACATCTGGGACTGAACATGTTCCTGATGAATTCTGATGGAACCGCCACCGATTTCATTGCCATTCAGGACGATGTCATAAGCCTTGGCACGACAACGCCCCGGATCAGA
>JBGSQR010000308.1:0-21114 GCA_041737975.1 Geobacterales bacterium
CCGCCGGATACGGTTTGATCGGATTTATTGATGACTATAAAAAAGTAGTTGAGAAAGATACCAAAGGGCTTTCTGCGCGGCAAAAGATGTTCTGGCAGATGCTGCTGGCCGGAGCGGTGGGTGTGTATCTCTTTTTTATGCCGGGCTATAACGAACAGCTATATGTACCGTTTTTTAAAAACTTTCACCCAGATCTCTGGATCTGGTACATCCCTTTCATCATGATCGTGATTGTGGGGGCCAGTAATGCGGTCAACCTGACCGATGGACTGGATGGACTGGCAATCGGTCCGGTGGCTATCAATGCCGCAACCTATATGTTGTTCAGCTATATTGCCGGTCACGCAACTCTGGCCGCCTATCTGCAGGTGCCTCGTGTAGTGGGGGCTGGCGAACTGGCGGTCATGTGCGGTGCCATGGTCGGAGCCGGACTCGGGTTTCTCTGGTTCAATTCCTATCCGGCGGAAGTGTTTATGGGCGATGTGGGTTCGCTTTCATTGGGCGGCACGCTGGGAACAATCGCAGTTTTGACAAAACAGGAATTCCTGCTGGTTATAGTTGGTGGTGTATTTGTTGTTGAGGCGTTGTCCGTAATTTTTCAAGTCGGCTCATATAAATATCGAGGTAAACGAATTTTTAGAATGGCGCCGATCCATCATCACTTTGAATTAAAAGGGGTGGCAGAGCCCAAGATCATTGTTCGGTTCTGGATTATTACGATCATATTGGCGCTGGTAGCCATATCGACGCTAAAGATGCGATGAAACTAGCTTCAGAAAAATACTAATGGAACAAGCTATGGAACTGAAAAATAAAAATATACTGGTGATGGGGCTGGCGCGTACCGGCGTTGCTGTGGCGCGTTTTCTGGCTAAAACGGGAGCGCAGGTAACAGCAACGGATATGCGTGACGAAAACGCTCTATCAACAGTGGTTACGGAACTGAAGGGGCTGCCGATTAACTGGACGCTCGGACGTCATGAAGAAGGCGATTTTAAGGCAGCCGACCTGATAGTGGTTTCGCCCGGCGTGCCGATGGATCATCCCATGCTGCTTCTGGCAAAACGGGCGGGCAAGGAGATCGTCAGCGAGATTGAGTTGGCAGCGCGTTTCATCAAGGCGCCCATGGCGGCCATAACCGGTACCAACGGAAAGACCACAACCACTACGCTGCTGGGTGAGATATTCAAAGCCAATGACTTCAAAACCTATGTTGGCGGTAATATCGGCGATCCGCTGATTGAGCTGGTGGAAAGTTGTGAGCCGGTTGAGGTGGTTGTTGCCGAGATCAGCTCGTTTCAGTTGGAGTGGATCAACTTCTTCCGTCCCAAGGTGGCATCACTGCTGAATCTGAGTGAAGATCATCTTGATCGCTATGCAACCTATCAGGATTATATCGACGCCAAACTGCGTATTTTTGAAAATCAGACAGCAGAAGATTTTGCATTGATAAATCGTGATGATCAGCTTGTCTGGGAAAATTGCTCGAAACTTAAAGCCAACCTATTCCCGTTCAGCAGAAAACAGGAACTGCAAGAAGGCATCTTCTGTCTTGGTCGTGAGATTGTTTACAGGCATAATGGTCAGGTGGAGCGTTTCCCGATTGCGAACTTCAGGTTGAAGGGGGTTCATAACCTGGAGAATATTATGGCTGCTATCGGGGCTGCGCTGTTGATTGGATGTAATCCAGCAAAAACATTGACAGCAGTTGAATGCTTCGGCGCCCTGCACCACCGCATGGAATTTGTGCGTGAGCTGAACGGGGTCAGTTATTATGAAGATAGCAAGGCCACCAATGTAGGTAGCGTGGAAAAAGCGCTGGAGAGTTTTGAAAATATCACCCTGATTGCCGGCGGCAAGGATAAGGGGGGCTCCTATGCACCATTGGCCGGGTTGGTAAAAGAGCGGGTACGTCATTTGATTCTGATTGGTGAAGCCGCAGGCCGTATGCAGCAGGAGTTAGGAAGTCTCACGGCTACCTGTCATGCAGAGACACTGGAAAAAGCGGTCCAACTGGCAGCTGAACTGACTGAGCCGGGTGGTACTGTTTTGATGTCTCCAGCCTGCTCCAGTTTTGATATGTTTCGTGATTATGAAGAACGGGCAGAGAGATTTATTGCAGCGGTAAAAGCACTTTAGGGCTAGGGTAACATGCTAAAAAAACTGGAAGAATATGATCTGATCATTATGCTGATGGCAATCGCCCTGACCTGTTTCGGGGTGGTAATGGTCTATTCTGCCTCTTTTGTTATGGCCGATAAACGGTATCACGACGGTTTCTTTTTTCTTAAACGCCAGGGTCTTTTTGCCATACTGGGCTTTATGATCATGTTTGTAGTGATGCGGATCGACTACCATTTTTGGAAAAAAATGGCGGTTCCGGCTCTGCTGCTCTGTCTGGCGTTGCTGGTGCTGGTGCTGATTCCAGGTATTGGTGGTAAGATTGGCGGCTCATCCCGCTGGATCAAGCTGCCCGGTTTTAATCTGCAGCCGTCCGAAATGGCCAAGCTGGCGCTGATAATGTATATGGCCTATTCGCTGGATAAAAAGCAGGATAAGGTCAAGGAATTCGCAACCGGTATCATTCCATACATGATCGTTCTGGCGGTCCTGATCGGCTGTCTGGCACTGCAGCCGGACCTGGGCGGTGCGCTGACATTGGTGGCTGTTGCCTTTACAATGCTCTTTGCAGCCGGTACCCGTTTAGCACATATTTTCTCCATGATTTTGCTGGCCCTGCCGCTTTTGGCTTACAAGCTGAGCAAGGGTTATCACAAAGGGCGCATGGATGCCTGGTCCGACCCATGGAAGGATCCGGCCGGTAAGGGGTTTCAGATTATTCAGTCATGGCTGGCACTGGGTGCAGGCGGTCTGTTTGGAGAAGGTCTGGGAGAAGGAAAACAGAAGATGTTTTACCTGCCGGAGGCCCACACCGATTTTATCCTTTCAGTAGTTGGAGAAGAACTTGGTTTTGTGGGAGTTGCAGTGGTGGTGGCCATGTTTTTTCTGCTGGTTCAACGTGCCATGAGGATTGCCGTTGCTGCACCGGATGCCTTTGGAAGATATCTGGCACTGGGAATTGCAGTGTTGTTTGGCATACAGGCCACAGTAAATATGGGTGTGGTAACCGGACTATTGCCGACAAAAGGATTGGCGCTTCCCTTTATCAGTTATGGCGGCAGTTCACTGTTGATCAGCCTGTTTGCGGTAGGAATTCTGCTGAATATCTCATCCGGGCTGAAGATAGCTAGTATTAGCCTGAAAGAGGAAAAATGAGGCTAATCATTGCTGGTGGCGGCACCGGCGGACATCTCTTTCCCGGCATTGCAGTAGCCGAGGAGTTTCTTGTCAGAGACTCGAAAAATGAGGTGTTATTCGTCGGTACAAGTAATGGTATCGAGGCCAGGGCGGTACCGGCTGCCGGATACAAGCTGGAGCTGATCTCTGCTGCAGGTATCAGGGGCAAGGGGCTGATCAGCCAGATACGCGGTGGTTTGATGATGCTGAATGGGTTTCGCCAGTCGCGTAAATTGATTAAATCATTTCAGCCGGATATGGTGCTGGGAGTCGGCGGCTATGCCTCGCTGCCGATGCTGCTGGCCGCCAGGCAAATGAAAGTGGCAACCTGTATCCATGAACAGAACGCCATGCCGGGTAAGACTAACAGGCTATTGGGGCGTTTGGTTGACCAAATATTCATAACAGTAGAAGAGTCGACCGGGTTTTTCGATAAAGTAAAAACCGTGTTGACCGGAAACCCATTGCGAATGCAGATACTTTCTTCGTGTATTACGGCATCCGTTCAGCAGTCAGCAGGTAACGAACTAAATCTTCTCGTTTTCGGTGGCAGCCAGGGAGCCCATGCTCTAAATAGTGCCATGGTTGAAGCGTTACCGATGTTAAAAAAAATGGAAAGACAGATAAACATTACCCATCAAACCGGCGCAAAAGAGCTGGAAGAGGTGATCAGGGGATACAGGGAAAATGGTGTTGATGCCGATGTTAGGGCTTTTATTGATGATATGGCTACAGCCTACAGCAAGGCTGACCTGATTATCTGCCGGGCCGGAGCAACAACCATTGCAGAACTGACAGCTTGCGGCAAGGCGGCTCTGTTTATTCCGTTTCCATATGCTGTTGATGACCATCAGCGACGTAATGCCGAAGTTCTTGTAAATCACGGGGCGGGCTTCATGCTGCTGGAAAAAGACCTTAGCGGATCAAAGCTGGCAGAAAAAATCTTACAGCTGGCAAATGATCGGCGGCTGCTGGAAAATACGGGTAAATTGGCCTTCGGTATGGCACGGCTGGATGCGGCCAGGATTATGGTGGACGAAATAATGAAATCAAAAAAGAATTGAAAAAACTCTGCGTCCTCGCTAAAAAATGCCTGCTTTCGGCAGTGGCAAAAAGGGGTTAAGCATGTACGGTAAAATTGAAAAAATACATTTTGTCGGTATCGGCGGCATCGGTATGAGTGGTATTGCCGAGGTGTTGCTGAACCTGGGCTATAAAGTTTCCGGCTCCGATCTGAGACAGTCTGATACGACAGACCGGCTGGCCTCGATTGGTGGTGAAATACAGATTGGTCACAAGGCTGAAAATGTAAAGAATTCAGATGTTGTGGTGATATCCTCGGCAGTGCATGATGATAATCCCGAGGTGGTCGAAGCCAAGCGGATGCATGTTCCGGTAATTCCAAGGGCAGAGATGCTGGCGGAGTTGATGCGTATGAAGTTCGGTATCGCCATAGCCGGTACCCATGGCAAGACAACAACCACATCCATGGCAGCCTGTATTCTCGGTCATGCCGGAATCGATCCTACCATCGTTATCGGTGGCAAGCTGAATGCCATCGGAACCAATGCCAGACTCGGTCAGGGCAAGTTTCTTGTCGCTGAGGCCGATGAGTCGGATGGCTCATTTCTGGTGCTGTCTCCAACAATAGCTGTTGTTACAAACATCGATGCCGATCATCTCGATCATTATCTGGGCGGCATTGAAGAAATCAAGGACACCTTTGTGGAGTTTATCAACAAGGTGCCCTTTTACGGCATGGCCGTTTTATGTCTGGATGACAAGAATATTCGTGAAATTTTGCCACGGGTGCGAAAACGCTATATGACTTATGGTCTTTCTTCTCAGGCCGATATCCGGGCTACGCATGTCCGTCATGACGGTTTCAATACATCGTTTATTGCTCATTATAAAGGCTATCGTTTGGGTGAGGTTTCATTTCCCATGCCCGGGCCGCACAATGTGCTGAATGCCATGGCTTGTATCGCTGTGGCAATGGAGCTGGATGTGCCGTTTAGTGCCATTCAGGAGGGATTTGCCGGGTTCAGCGGTGTTGGTCGCCGGTTTACGGTCAAAGGAGAGCCGCAAGGTGTTATGGTTGTGGATGACTACGGTCATCACCCGGTGGAAATCAGGGCAACTCTGGCAGCGGCCCGTCAGGGGTGGCCGGAACGGCGGATTGTTGCAGCATTTCAGCCGCACCGTTTTACGCGTACACATGAGCTGTTCGATGAGTTTGTTACAGCTTTCTATGATGCTGATGTACTGGTTTTGACAGATGTTTACGCTGCAGGTGAACAGCCGATTGAAGGGGCAACTGCAGAACGTCTGGCTAGTGAAGTCCTGAGGCACGGCCAGAAGGATGTGACCTACATCGGGGATCGCGAGTTGATTCCGGAACACTTGGTCGGAATAGTTAAAGAGGGCGATATTGTTATTACGCTGGGTGCTGGAAATATCTGGCAACAGGGTGAGGTGCTGGTCAAACTGCTGGGAGGCGCGCTCTGAAACGTGTTCCCGGAGTCATACGCGGCTTGTTGATGTTGGACGAGCCCATGAGCCGACACACCTCTTTGAAGGTGGGTGGGCCGGCAGATATATTTGCCATCCCGGAGGATCAGGATGATCTGCAGGGTTTACTGGAATGGCTGGCTGGCCAGGGGATTGCCTGGATGGCAATCGGCAGGGGATATAATCTGCTGGTGCGGGACAAGGGGATTCGTGGGGCGGTCATCTCTCTGGAGCGTTTCAACAGGATTGAACGGATTGGAGAAACACTGATTCGGGCAGGGGCCGGAGCAGAGAATCTGGCGGTTGTTCGCTTCGCTCAAAAGTTAGGTCTGGGCGGGATTGATTTCATTTCCGGTATTCCGGGTACTATGGGCGGGGCCATGAAGATGAACGCCGGGGCCTACGGTTCGGGAATACTGGAACGTGTCGAATCATTAAATCTGTTGAGGAATGGAGTAATTTCTGAAGTTCCACTGAATATGCTGGATTACGGATATCGCAGGTTGTCGCTTGCTCCAGGCGATATTGTTCTGTCGGCTCTGTTCAGGCTGGAACAGCGGGACCCATCAGCGACCGAAGCTGAGATTCAGAAGGATCTGGAACTGCGTCGTTCCAAACATAATGTGGGGCACCCCAGTGCCGGTTCTTTCTTCAAAAACCCGACCGGTCAATCTTCATGGAGATTGATTGATGCAGCCAATCTGCGCGGAACACGCGTTGGTGGTGCCGTGGTGTCAGAAGTGCACAGTAACTTTTTGGTGAACTGCGGTGGAGCTAAGGCACAGGATTTTCTTGATCTGTCAACTCTGGTTAAAGAGGCTGTATTCAGCACCTGCGGGGTGATGCTGGAAGAAGAAGTACGAATTGTAGGTGAGGAATAGATATGGAAAGTTTTAAAAACAAAAAAATCGGTGTCCTGATGGGTGGCTTGTCGGCTGAGCGTGAAGTATCCCTGAAAAGTGGTGCTGCTGTTCATCAGGCGTTATTGGCAAAAGGCTATGATGCCGTTGCAATCGATGTTGGGCGTGATCTGTCTGAAGTGCTGAAACGTGAAGGCGTACAGGTAGCATTTATTGCCCTGCATGGCCGTTATGGCGAAGATGGTTGTGTGCAAGGTTTGCTGGAGCTGATGCAGATCCCCTATACCGGTTCCGGGGTTTTGGCCAGTGCTCTGGCCATGCACAAACTTTACAGTAAGCAGGCTTTTGCCGCCTCCGGCATTCTGACAGCTCCTTTCCACTGTTTTCGTTGTGGTCAGAAGGTCAGTCTGTCAACGCTGAAATTTGGACTTCCGCTGGTTGTCAAGCCGGTACAGGAAGGGTCTTCTGTTGGCATTTCCATAGTAAAGCTAGAGTCCGAGCTTGAAGCGGCCCTGGAACTGGCTTTCATGTATGATGACGAGATTCTGGTGGAACAGTTTGTCAAGGGGCAGGAAGTCCAGATCGGTATTCTGGACGAAAAGCCAATCGGTGCAATTGAGATTGTTCCCAAAAACGAGTTCTATGATTTTGAAGCCAAGTATACGGACGGCATGGCCGAGCATATTTTTCCGGCCAGACTTGATCATGAACTATACGAAAAAGCCCAGCAGGTCGGCTTGGCTGCCCACCGCGCACTAGGTTGCAGCGGCTACAGCAGGGTTGATCTTCTGGTTACTGAAGTCGGTGACTGTTTTGTTCTGGAAGTCAACACCCTGCCCGGTATGACAGCACTGAGCCTGCTGCCGGAAATTGCTTCCAAAGGCGCAGGTCTAAGTTTTGAAGCGCTGGTGGAGAGTATAATAGAGTCCTCATCATTGAAGATAAAGGCGACCTGAACGTATGCGAGATTTTGCAGCACCAAAGCGGCAACGCAAAAAGGTCCAGATTAACAAGGTCAAGGTGCAGCGCAAGCCGCTTGATCTTAAAAAATACCTGCGACCGCTGAAAGTGCTGTTGCCGATGCTGCCCAAACTGGCAGGCGCTATCGCCGTTATTGCTTTGGTTGTTGTCGGTTATCGCGCTTTGGGTAAGCTGACTTTTTTCAAAATCAAAAATATTGAAGTTTCAGAATCAAAAAGATTGAGCCGGGATGAGATACTGGCTGTTGCCGGTGTTGATAAGGGCGGTGATTTGCTGCGTGTAAATCTGAAGCGGGTTGGTGAACAGCTGGCCCTTAACCCCTGGGTGGAAACAGTTCGGGTGCGCAGGTATTTTCCGGATGGACTTTCGATCTCCATAACAGAGCGTGAGCCTCTGGCGGTTGTCAATATGGGGTACATCTATTATCTGGATAAAAAAGGCAAGATCTTCAAGGTTTTGAATAAGGGTGATCGCCTTGATTATCCGATTGTAACAGGGTTCAGTGAAGAGGATTTGAAAGGTGATCCGGAGGGTACAAAAAAGGCATTGGAATCAACCTGTGAGCTATTAAAAAATTTACAGGAAAAAGGTGCGTTTATACTTGCAGAGGTGTCGGAGATTCATTACGATAAGGGCTACGGTTTTACCCTGTTTACCGCCTCAGATGCACTAACGATAAAGATCGGCTCCGGGGATTTTGCCGAAAAGATAGGGCGACTGGCAAAAATATACCAGTCTCTGATGGCTCAACGGCCAACACTTCAATATATAGATCTGGACTACAACGACAAGATAGTCGTAAAAAAAAGCTAATTAACTAGAATTCTGATAAAGCAGGGGGACGCATGTCAGCAACGAAAAGGGATACTCTGATTGTCGGTCTTGATATCGGTACAACAAAGATCTGCGCCATTGTCGGCAATATCACCGAAGACGGCATCGACATTGTTGGTATAGGAACCAGTCCTTCGAGCGGTTTGCGCAAGGGTGTGGTTATCAACATTGAAAGCACAGTGGGAGCGATTCGCAAGGCAATCAATGAGGCGGAGTTGATGGCAGGCTGTGAAATCAAGTCGGTTTATGCCGGTATTGCCGGTGGACACATCAAGGGCAATAATTCCCAGGGTGTGATAGCCATCAAAAACCGCGAAGTTACACAGGATGATGTGCGCCGCGTAATTGACGCCGCCAAGGCGATCGCGATTCCCATGGATCGCGAGGTGATACACATCCTTCCACAGGAGTTCATTATTGATGAGCAGGATGGCATCCGCGAGCCACTCGGAATGAGCGGTGTTCGTCTTGAAGCCAAAGTACACATTGTTACCGGTGCGGTGGCCAGTGCCCAGAATATTGTCAAATCCTGTAACCGTACAGGTCTGGATGTGGCTGACATAGTGTTGGAACAGTTGGCTTCTTCCGAGGCAGTGCTTTCTGCGGATGAAAAAGAGTTGGGCGTCTGTTTGGTGGATATCGGCGGCGGGACAACCGACATAGCCATCTTTGCCGATGGCGCCATTAAATATACCTCCGTATTGTCACTGGGCGGCAATCATCTGACCAATGATATCGCGGTCGGCCTTCGTACACCCATGGCTGAAGCTGAAAAGATCAAGCAGAAGTATGGATGCTGTCTCTCTTCACTGGTTGGCAAGGAAGATAAGATCGAAGTGCCCAGCGTCGGTGGTCGCAAGTCGCGCGAGCTGTCACGAAATGTGCTTTGCGAGATTCTTGGACCTCGCGTGGAAGAGCTTTTTACGCTGGTCAATCGCGAAATCATCAAATCCGGTTTGGAAGACTCCATCGCTTCCGGTGTTGTTCTGACCGGTGGATCCAGTATTCTGGAAGGTATGCCTGAGCTGGCGGAACAGATTTTTAATCTGCCTGTCAGACGTGGTACTCCGCAAAACATCGGCGGACTCGTCGACGTTGTAAATTCTCCGGTCTACGCGACCGGTGTCGGCCTAGTAATTTACGGCAGTCGGAACTCAGGTGCCCGGGAATTTCCTACGACCAAATCTGAAAATGCGGTATTTGGATCCGTCTTTGGCAGAATGAAGTCCTGGTTTCAGGAATTTTTCTAATTTATTTATTGTTTCTGGTGAATTGTTAGAGACGCAACAGCACGATTTACAATAGGTTTTTTTAGATGATTTTTTTCACATTTTTCCTTTGATTCTTGGGTGAAATGCGGTTAAAGTCTATCCGCGCACACTGCAACAGTGCCAATCTTGAGGGGGGTAAAAGGATGTTTGAATTCGATGAAACCATAGAGCAAGGTGCAGTTATTAAGGTGATTGGAGTAGGCGGTGGCGGTGGTAATGCTGTCAACACCATGATAGCTAGCAATATACATAAAGTGGACTTCATTGTTGCAAATACCGATGCCCAATCACTAAGAATTTCAAAGGCTCCGGTTAAGATCCAGCTTGGTCGTGAACTTACCAAGGGTCTTGGTGCCGGTTCTAAAGCTGAAGTTGGTAAGGAAGCCGCTCTGGAAGATCGTGAGAAGCTGCTTGAATCAATCAAGGGCTCGGACCTTGTCTTTATCGCTGCCGGTATGGGTGGTGGAACAGGAACCGGAGCTGCTCCGGTAATCTCCGAAGTAGCCAGAGAAGCCGGAATTCTGACAGTCGGTGTTGTAACAAAGCCTTTTACCTATGAAGGCAAGGCTCGCACTGAGCAGGCAGAAAAAGGTATTAACGAACTGAAAAAGCATGTGGATTCATTGATCATCATCCCCAATGATCGTCTGATCAGCATGGCCAGCAAGAATATGTCACTTTTCGATGCCTTTAAGCCTTCTGATGATGTATTGAGGCAGGCGGTTCAGGGTATTGCCGAACTGATTACCTCCACCGGCATGATGAATCTGGACTTTGCCGACGTAAAAACCGTTATGAGTGTACGTGGTATGGCCATGATGGGTATCGGTACCGGTACCGGTGAAAATCGTGCTGCTGATGCAGTCAACAGTGCCATTTCCAGCCCGCTGCTGGAGGATAATGATATTTCCGGCGCCAAAGGCGTGTTGGTAAATATTACCGGTTCCGAGCAGATGACTATGGATGACTACAATACGGTTAACCGTATTGTTCACGAAAAAGTGCATGCCGATGCCAATATCAAAATTGGTGTTGTCCGTGATGATAATCTTGGCGAAGTTATCAAAGTGACTGTTATTGCCACCGGTTTTGGTGACCGCTTTGATACGGAGAGGGGGCGTGAAGTGCGAAGCAGCGTACTACCAATTATCGAAAAGCATGTGCCCAACAGGAACCTACTTGATATACCAACCTTCAAACGTGATCGTCAGCAGACGGAAAATACAGTTCGGATTCGTCCCACATCAAGTTATGCTTCCTATTCAGAGGAAAACGAAGATCAGTATGATATTCCGACCTTCCTGAGAAAGTCGGTAGATTAACAACCCAGTTACTTGTTGATACAAAAAAAGCCCGGTTCTGATGAAGAACCGGGCTTTTTTGCGGGTTAGCGGTTGTTGGGAGTGTATGTTGTATTATTGTAGCCGCCAGCCATTTCCGCTTCAATAGCTGTTCCCATCCCCGATGCAGCAGCATTTTTACCAATAGTCTGTTTAACGTCACTAGCCAGTTGATAAAGTTCTTTTGTGCTGAATCCGAGTCTTGCCGGGGCTTCCTTGTCAAGTACCTCACCAACGTAACCGACACCTGGAAAACCGATCATGTATGCCAGCGCATCGGCGGCATAGATGACTGTTATCATATTGGTGTCCAGATCTTCAGCTGCTTTTGTCAGCTCATGATGCCAGCGACAGCAGTCCTGAATAGTTTTGGGAAGGCTCCATTTAATGGCCATTTCGTAGCCAACATCACAATGATTACATCCCAATAGATCGCGCTCTTTGGCAGGTGTGTCAAAGGTCCACCAGTTTGCGGCAGGCATGGCATGCCCAAGGAAATTTCCGATTACAATCTGTCCGATATCATGGAGGAGTCCGGCGGTAAAGGCCATCTCAGCGTTTTTTAGATCAAGTTTTCTGGCCAGCAAGTCAGCAATGGTGGCTACGGCAATGCTATGAATCCAGTACTTCTCGGCTGAAATGCCGTATCCAGGGATCCTGGCCGGTAGAGAGCGTCTGATGGTGGATCCTACGGCTGCCTCATAGAGTTTTTGCATGCCGAATTGTTCAACAGCTTCGTAAACTGTGTTCAAGGGCTTGGAGTCTTCAGAAGAAAGTGAATTGGCTGCGTGAAGCATGCATGCGGTGAGGACAGGATCGGTCATAACTGCCTGGGCAAAATCATCAGATGTTGCTGTATTTTCCTTAACAATAACTGAAATTCTAGTGAGAGCTTCTGGTAAAATTGGTAGAAAGTCGATTCCTTCGAGCATTACATGAGCAGGAAACATCGTGGCTCCTTAAAATTAGTAAGTTGTACTGCTGTAACCGCCGATAGTTGTTGTTTCCTTTACTAATACTATCCCGGATGCAATTGCATATTTTGCAACGGCTTGTTTGACGGTGCTGGCCAGTTCAAGCAGCTCATTTGTGCTGAAGCCGAGTCTGGCCGGAGAATCCTTGTCAAACACCTCACCGACATAGCCGACACCAGGAAAGCCAATCATATATGCCAGGGTATCTGCTGTATTTATAATTGTAAGCATCTCAGTGTTAAGATCATTTGGAGCTTTAACCAGTTCATGATGCCATCGGCAGCAATCTCGAATTGTTTCAGGCAGATTCCACTTAACGGCAACTTCATAACCCACATCGCTATGATTGCAACCGAGCAGAGAACGTTCTTTGTCCGGAGTGTCAAATGTCCACCAGGTTGCGGTCGGCATGACCTGGGTCAGGAAATTGGCGATAACAAATTGGCCTATATCGTGAAGAAGTCCGGCTGTAAAAGCCATATCGGCATCTTTCAGCCCCGCTTTTCCGGCAAGAAGCTGGGCAATTGTCGCCACAGCTATACAGTGGGTCCAGAACTTTTGAGCAGTGATACCGTAGCCATGTATTCTTAACGGAAAAGGACGTCTGATTGTAGTGCCAACAGCTGCATCAAACAACCGTTGAAGGCCGAACTGATCTGCTGCCTCTTTTACAGATGTAATCAAGGGAGATAAAGAATTAATGGAGTGAAGCAGTCTGGCGGTAAAAACTGGATCGAGCAGTGCTGCTTGTTCAAAATCATATGCGTTGCCATTTTCGCTGCTTACAATGTCTGACAGTCGGGTAAGGGCGCCCGGAAAAAGAGGCAGAGTCTCAATACCTTCTAGCATGATATGTGCAGGGAACATTACTACTCCTTGTTCCAATTCCAAATCAAAGCGCTATCTTCGTTGGCTCGTCTTCGGCTCCTCAACGTACTGCATGTACGCCTTCGTCGCCTCAATCCTCGCCGCCTTGGTCTCATCTTTGATTTGGAATTGGAGTTAAATCAATTTTGCGGCAGATACTGCTCAAACTGTTTTTTATCTATGGAACAACGATAGGCTTCTTCCGGATTGACTCGCTTGGTCTTGAGCAGATCCAGCAGGTGCTGGTCCATAAGCTGCATACCGTCCTTCTTGGCGGTCTGGATGATGGATGGAATCTGGAAAGTCTTGCCTTCGCGAATCAGGTTGGCAATGGCGGGTGTACCGATCAGAATTTCCAGTGCAGCAACACGACCCTTCCCATCAGCAGTTTTAAGCAGTTGCTGGCAGACAACCCCCTTGAGGGATTCGGACAGCATGGCCCGAACCTGCTCCTGTTGATCGGTCGGGAACACATCAATAATGCGGTCAATCGTTTTGGCTGCCGTATTGGTGTGCAGGGTGCCGAAAACCAGATGTCCGGTTTCAGCAGCGCTCATGGCCAGTTGGATGGTAATCAGGTCACGCATTTCACCAACCAGAATGATATCCGGGTCTTCGCGCAGGGCTGCTCTCAGGGCCGATGAAAAACTCTCCGTATGTTCGCCGATCTGCCTTTGATTAAGGAGTGAAAGTTTGTTCTCGTGTATGAATTCCAGGGGGTCTTCCAAGGTCAGGATATGTTCCTTGCGGGTGGAGTTGATCAGGTCAATCATGGCTGCCAGGGTAGTGGACTTACCTGACCCTGTGGGGCCGGTTACCAAAACCAGACCCTTCTTGAAGTTGGTCATCTTCAAAACGCCTTCAGGTAGTGACAGTTCTTCGGCAGACAGTATTTTGCTCGGTATAATGCGGAAAACGGCTGCAATACCGCGATGCTGCATCAGAATGTTGCCACGAAAACGGGCCAGATCCGGGACGGCATAGGCAAAGTCCAGATCCTTGGTCGTCTCGAAATGTTCCTGCTGTTTTTCTGTCAATATTTCAAAAAGGATCGACTTTAGTTCGTCGTGTCCCAGCGATTTGAAGTTGAGTCGCACCATTTCGCCATGCAGACGAAAGATCGGTGGATTGCCGGTCGAAAGGTGCAGGTCGGAAGCGCCCTGCTCTTTCATCATTCTGAAAAGTGCATCTATCTTGGCCATATGTTTGCTCCGCTAAACAAGTTCGTCTGGTTATCTACTTCAGTCTTCAGCCTGAATTTAAAGTACTACTGAGGCGATGTACTCTTCTGGTGAAACCTTGCCTTCCCTTAATAGAGCAAGTCCCTGTTGTTTTATGCCATGATAGCCGGTTGACTTCTGGTAGTCTGCCAGTGGCTTCAGATCAGTGGACTGCTCAAAAATATCAAGAAAATCCTGATTAAACTCAATTGCATCCATCAGAAAGCGTCGTTCAGTAAAACCGCTATGTCCACAGGCATCACAGCCGTTGGTGTGGTAGAAGCTGTTCAAAGGGTTTTCCAGGCCCATGGCGGTGATTTCCTCAAGCGGCGGACGGTAATCGGTTCGACAATCCGGGCAAAGTATCTGAATCCCTTTAAAAGAAATCAGGCCATTAACGAAGACGGGCAGGAAGTAGTTTTTTTGCTGGTAGATCAACAGATGCTGCAGCACGTTGGAGGTACCGCGAATCTCCAGGCCGGCCAGCACCAGTTTGCCACGCATGGCAGCACGACAGGCGGCGGTAAATGGCATGGCTTCTGTGGCATTCTCAATTACCAGTATATCCGGATCGTGTTCCAGGGCTTCCATGATTGTGCTGGCTCGTTCTGCTTCGGAACGGGGCAGGTTGATGCGGGGAAAGTGCTTGGTCATACGTCCAGGCCCTTCCCCAAGTATAATGACCTGTTTGCCGCTGGTGTTGGCTTCTTCAAGCATCAGGTCCATGAAGCGGCAACGTTCATGAGGGTTGCGGGACGCAAAAAATGTGATTCCCTGTTTGGCAGCGGCCAGTCGTAAGAAAGCAGATCTTTGGTCATGCGGTAGATTCAGCTCTGCCACGTGAGATGGAACGTGGCAACTGATATGTAGTTTAATAGTTATGTAATCCCCATCTGGACCCGGTAGAAAGGCTGCCCGAAAAGAGACAGGCCTGTTTCGGTAGGAGAAGGAAAGTATGCCGCCGGTTGCCAGCATATCCAGATGGTCTGTATTGCAGGACTGACGTAAAAGTTTTGAGAATGCTGGATAGTGTCTGGCAGAAAGGCTGCCGATTTTTTTTGCTGTTCCACTGCGCTTGCCGCTGACATTTATAGAAGCGCCTTGAGGGTAAACGGAAAGTGACGAAAGTCGATTTTGAATGATGAAGATCAGCAGGTAGCTGAGCAGAGAGCGGCCAGTGGCGTCACTGTTAATCTCTTCCAGAATTTTTTCGGAAAAAGAGTTTGATTCAAAGCCGATGCTGTCCAATCCGACTTCTCCGTAGAACAGGTCGATCATGTATTTGATTTCACTGATCAAAGCTACGGAGACATTTACGGTCAGGCCGGTATGGTGTTCTATTTCACTTATGGCAAGTCGGTTTAGCGGGTCGGCGATGGCGATGTTCAGCTCGCCACCAGCCTGGATGAGCGGGATGAAGCAATGTTTGCGGGCCAGCAGTGAGGGGATCAGTTTTAGTGCTTCCGAGTCAAATAACTCTTTCTTGAGCCGGATGTAGGGAATGTCCAGCTGATTTGAAAGTGCCCAGTCAATATCTTCCTGGGTGACGATACCCAGGTTGATCAGAGCCTCTCCGAAGCGACACCCTGACCTTTTCTGTTCCTCAACCGCATTGTTGATATCAGTTTCGGTGATAATCTGTGATGCGGAAAGGATACTGCCTATGGTGCCTTTATTTGTATGCTCTGACATGGTTCTCCTCCGAAAAAAAACTTTGAGGGAAAATCCTGGAAAGGATTGTTTAAGATCACCCGTCTCGATCGCTAAGATTTTCAAAGCGAGTATGCTCACCGAAGAAGGCCAGGTTGACCGTACCCAAAGCACCGTTACGCTGTTTGCCGATAATTACCTCCGCATTGCGGTCATGGTTCTGGGTGCAACTGCCATCGCGTTTGCGGCATTGATCGCAGTAAACCGACTCACGATAAACGAACATGATAATATCCGCATCCTGCTCAATGGCTCCGGATTCTCGAAGGTCGCTCATCATGGGTCGTTTGTCGGCCCTTTTTTCCAGTTCGCGGTTCAGCTGGGAAAGGGCTACAACAGGGACGTTCAGCTCTTTGGCCAGGGCCTTGAGTGAGCGGGAAATATCTGAAATCTCCTGCTGGCGGGACTCGCTGTTGGCGCCACCGCGCATCAACTGCAGGTAGTCAACAATGATCAGTCCAATGTCATGCTCGCTTTTCAGGCGTCTTGCCTTGGAGCGCAATTCCAGTACGGTGATGGCCGGGGTGTCGTCGATGAATATCTTGGCGTCATGAAGAATTCCGGCAGCCCTGGTCAGTCGTGGCCAGTCCGAATCCTGGAAATGTCCGGTACGCATCTTGCCGAAATCGATCTTGGCAATGGAGGCGAATAGTCGCATGACCAGCTGCTCCTTACCCATTTCCAACGAAAATACTACGGATGGAACCTTGTTCTTGTTGCGTGGGTCAGCACTGGCATATTCGGCAATATTAAGCGCCAGTGTAGTCTTTCCCATGGAAGGACGAGCGGCAACAATGATCAGGTCACCCGGCTGGAAACCGGCGGTCATATGGTCCAGGTCCACATAGCCGGTCGGAGTGCCTGTAATCAGTTCCTTTTTTGCATGCAGTGACTGGAGAATCTTAAAAGTTTCCTTAATGACATCCTTGACCTGCACATACTGGGGGCGCAGTTTGTTTTCGGAAATTTCATAAATATTCTTCTGAGCCATATCCAGCAGCTCATCCACGTTGGACTGCTCGTCGTAGCCCATGGTGACAATATCGGTGGCAACAGTGATCAGTTTTCGATTGAGAGCTTTCTCTTTAACAATCTTGCAATAATAGGTGACGTTGGCTGCCGTAGGAACGTAATCAACCAGGGTCATCAGGTAAGACGCACCGCCGACTTCGTCCAGTTCACCCTGTTTTCTGAGCATGTCAGTCATGGTGATCAGGTCTGTCGGTTCACGCAGTTCCGATAGTTTCATCATAGCTGTAAAAATCTTACGATGACTTTCTCGGTAGAAATCCTCGGCGGTCAGGATTTCCAAAACCCGGTTGATGGCATCATTGTCAATCAGGATGCCGCCCAGAATGGACATCTCTGCTTCCAGGCTCTGTGGTGGCAGTTTACGCAGGTCGGAATTGCTCATAAAGTGGGACTATCTCCTGTGTAATACAGTAACTGACTTAATCTCTTTGTAATGCATTGAACATAATTATTTAGTATTCAGCTCTTCTCGCGTCTGATCAGGTCAAATGGTGCGGTTGTAAAAGGCAAAGACATGATTATGCGTTGATTAGGGTTAACTGATTCAGCAGACACGATCTTTGTGGCTGTTTCCAATAACTGCAACTGCTCTACGCGGACGATATTGGATTTCATGCCCGGACCGATGAATTCAATTTCATCGCCAACCCTGATGCGGTTGCGTACTTCAATGGTTGCGGTGCCGTCAGCATTGATAGTTTCCACCATGCCGACAAATTCATGGCTGCGGATATAGGCGGAGTGGTATTCCTGGCCCACATTGCGTGGCTCACCGAATATAAAGCCGGTGGTATAGCCGCGATGACTCAGTTTTGAAAGCTCTTCCATCCATTCCGGACGGAAACTGTATCCTATTGGGTCAGCCATGTATTCATCCACTGCCTGGCGGTAAACGCGCAGCACTGAGGCCACATAGTTGATCCCCTTCATGCGTCCTTCAATTTTCAATGAGGCAGCGCCGCTGGAGATGATTTTGGGCAGGTGTTCCAGCAGGCAGAGGTCGCGGGAGTTAAAGATGAAAGTACCGTTTTCATCTTCATGCACCGGGAAATATTCACCGGGTCGTTTTTCTTCGACCAGATGATAATTCCAACGGCATGGGTGGGAACATTCCCCCTGGTTGGCATCGCGACCGGACATGGCGCTGGACAGCAGGCAGCGGCCAGAGTAGGAGATGCAGAGGGCGCCATGGACAAATACCTCCACATCCATTGCGGTTTTGTTAACGGTCTCCGTAATAGCTTCCAGAGTTGTTTCGCGGGCCAGGTTGACCCTTTGAATACCCTGTTTATTCCAGAAACTGGCGCTGCGCCAATTGATGGTATTGGCCTGGGTGGAAAGGTGCAGCTCTCTTTGTGGCGATATCTCCCTGGCCAGATCAATTACGCCGGGATCAGCCACAATATATGCATCGAACGGCAGTTCAGCCACTTCATTCAGATATTGTTCCAGCTGGTGAAGTGCTGCATTATGAGGGTAGCTGTTGACGGTCAGGTAGGCCTTGACCCCGTGGGCGTGACAGTAGTCAAGGGCTGCGGCCATTTCAGGTATGGAAAAGTTGTCTGCAAGATTGCGTAAACCAAAAGCTCTGCCGCCCATGTAGATGGCATCAGCTCCGTAATGAATGGCAATCTTCAATTTTTCCATATTACCGGCTGGAGCCAGCAGTTCAGGTTTTTTCATGAGTTGTTCCGATGATAGTTGAAGAAGGGAATATGGCGAAAAATATTAACATATTCGCTACCCTATTTAAACCGAAAAGGCGACTTTCACTTGACAAACTGGCATATAACGCTTTAATTGTAAGAAATATTTGATAAATGGAGGCGTTATGGTGTCCGGCATCAGTCGAATAACCTGTCTTATATCCTGTCTGGCTCTTGTCAGTTGTGCTTCCAATGATCTGATGGTTAAACGTCAGTCAGAAGCAGAAGCAAAGATTGAGAGATTGAACCAGGTTGAAAAAGTCAATATGCTGCGCATGAATGAACTTTCAGGTCAGGTTCAGGCTCTTGATGACCAGTCGAAAAACAGCGCTGTCATGCTTAAACAGCTCCAGTCTGCAGTGCAGGAATTACGTTTGTCGCAAGATGAACTGAAATCATTGATTACCGCCTCTGCAGCCACCCCTGCTGCACAACTTGTACAGAAAATTGAAGTAGTAAATCAGGAACCTGCTCCAAAGGGCAAAGAGAGTGGTCCTCCCGCAGATTATCTCAAGGCCTTCGGCTTTTACAGTGCCAATAATTTCCCGGCGGCGATAGATGGGTTTGAGGCTTTTCTCAAGCGTAATCCGAAAAGCGAATTTGCTGCCAACGCCTCTTATTGGATCGGTGAGTGTTATTATAGCCAGTCCGACCTAGCCCGGGCCCGGGCCAGTTTCCAGAGAACAGTGGATAATTATCCCAAAAGCTCCAAAATGCCTGATGCAATGCTTAAGCTTGGCTATACGCTGGCCGCCATGAAAGAAAAAGATAAAGCCCAATCCGTGTTTGAGAGTCTGATTAAATCATATCCCGGAAGCCCTGCAGCAATTAAAGCCAGGGAGCGGCTAACGGTAAACTGACAACAAGGTGTTTGACTACACATCAGAAATCACTGAGGTGCAATCCATGACAAAGAAACTGATCGTAACATGTTTACTGGCGCTGACATTTGTTCTCCCAACCCTGTTAATGGCCGCTGATCAGGATGAGCCAACCATCTATGTGGTTAAGCGCGGAGATACCCTCTGGGGGCTTTCCGATCGTTTTATCAAGGATCCTTATTACTGGCCGAATCTCTGGGCCTCTAATGAGCGGGTTACAAATCCTCATTTTATCTACCCAGGTCAGAAAGTCAGGGTCTTTCCGGACCGCCTGGAGTTTGTTCCAAAAGAGCAGTCTCCGATAGTTGCTGTCGGTGAGAAGCAGGCCGCTGCAACGGTCAAGGCTGAAGAAATAATGCAGCAGGTGGTTGAAGAACAGAAGTTTAAAATCAGGGGCAGTGAAGGTTTTCTGATGGAGCAGGATCTGAAGCCTTTCGGATATGTTGTCGGTGCCCAGCATGATCGTATTGTTACCGGTTTTGATGATATTGTTTACACAGATATCGGTACAGTTCATGGCATCAAAGGTGGTGAAAAGTTCAACATCTTCAGGGATGAAGGAGCTATCAGCCATCCGGTTACCAATGAAATACTGGGCAAGAAGATGATCCCGCTTGGCAGGTTGCAATTAACCGATCTGGAAACCCAATCATCTCGTGCGATCATTACTCAAAATTTCAAGGAAATTACGGCTGGCTCATACCTGTTCCCGCTTAAAAAAGATAGCCGTCGTTCCGTTACTTTGAAAAAGGCCGCCCGGGAGCTGAAAGGTTATATAGTAGAGAGCAACAGTGGTACGGTGATCATTGCAGCTGGCGATATTGTTTATATTGATCTTGGCAGCAACCAGGGGGCAGAGCCTGGAAACCTGCTTTACATTGCCCGTGAGGTAGTCCTGGATAAGGAATCTTCCCAAGGGCATGTTGGGCGTTTACCGCAAGAGTTGATCGGTGCCGTTGTTATTCTGGAGACCGGCAAGAAAACGGCTACAGCGCTGGTGGTAAAGAGTATTGACGCCATATACAAAGGCGATAAATTATTCAGCCACACAAAGTAACTTAATCAAACTTGAAATAATAAGACCGGCCCATTGGGCCGGTCTTTTTTTATCCACACATACTCAAATGGAAATGAAGGTTTATGCCTCTATTTAGTAACTTCAATGGAGAATATTACTGGATCGGTCTTAAGGCCGTTGCCGGAATCGGTAATGTTACCTTTCGGCGACTGCTTGAACGTTTTGATTCTCCGGAAGCTGTGTTCAAGGCAGCTGCTGCAGATCTGCTGACAGTCAGAGGTGTTACTCCGTTAGTAGTGGAAGCCATACGCAGTGGTGTTTGGCAAGGCTTCGCCGGAAAAGAGACCCAAAAGCTTCAAAACAGTGGTGCTCGTCTCGTAACCTTTGTTTCAGCCGAATATCCTAAATCCTTATTTGAAATACCTGATCCCCCGCCTTTTCTTTATGTCCGTGGTCAACTGCCTGTCAACGAGCTGTGCATTGCAATAGTCGGCTCCCGTCGCGCCAGCAGCTACGGGCTACAGACTACTGCGCGTCTGGCAGAAAGCCTGGCACAGTATAAGGTGAATGTTGTGTCCGGTATGGCCAGAGGTGTTGATACGGCAGCCCACA
>JBGSQR010000320.1:0-2832 GCA_041737975.1 Geobacterales bacterium
AGCACCCTGAGCTAGTATCCGCCCATGCCATCAAAAGGCGGTTGCGGTTACAGCTTTATTGTGGCAGAATCGGGCACTTGCGGCGAAATCATACATACGCCGCCACAGGAGAACTCCACAATGTCATTTATTTCCAATTTAACCCGTTTTTTCCTATCCCTGTTTCTATTTGTTGCAATGGCTACCCAGGCCTTTTCCGTTGAAAAAGCCGCTTCTCTCAAAGACGTGGTCTCCGCACTGGAAAAAGGATACTCTACCCTTCAGGACGTTCAGGCAGATTTCAGCCAAAAAACTGTCATCACCTCCATCGGCAAAGAACAACGCGGCAGCGGAGAAGTATTTCTTAAACGCCCCGGCTCTGCCACCGCCATGTTCCGCTTCAATTACACCAAACCGAACCAGCAAATTGTTTCCAATGGCAAGCAAGTCTGGTTTTATCTGCACGAGAACAAACAGGTCATGGTTTCCTCTGTTGCAGCCATGTTCAAAGGAACCAACGGCATCGCGCTATCCTATCTAACCGGATTGGGCCATGTCTCCCGCGATTTCAACATTACTTCCGCCAAAGAGCAACGTGACAAAAGCGGTAACTACCAGATAGTACTAATACCAAAGAAACCTTCTGCCGTATTAGCCAAGCTGCACTTGACCGTCTCGGCCGAAGCCGTTGAGCGTTTTACTAAGGATGGAGAGGTCAAAGATCTTTTTCCGATCATCTCCTCGATTGTCTTTGACGCCGGCGGAAATGAAACCCGCATTGATTACAGCCGTGCCAAAGTAAATAAAGGAATCGACAATAACAAATTCAACTTCAAAGCCCCGTCAGGGGTCGAAGTTATCAAACAATAATTTCGGAGGGAAAGTATGCCGTCATTTGACATTGTTTCAAAGGTTGATATGCAGGAAGTGGATAACGCCGTTACTCAGGCCAGCAAGGAGATCGGACAGCGCTACGACTTTAAAGGTTCCAAAAGCCAGATCACTCCGGAAAAGGAAGCTGTCAAGATTCTGGCTGACGATGATTACAAGTTGAAAGCGGTTATTGACGTTCTGCAGTCCAAGTTCCTTAAACGCGGCATTTCCGTCAAGGCGCTGCAATACGGAAAAGTGGAGCAGGCTTCCGGTGGTATGGTGCGTCAGATCATCACCGTCCAGCAGGGGATTTCAAAAGAGAAGGGCAAGGAAATCATTGCAGCCATTAAGGAATCCAAGCTGAAGGTACAGGCCCAGATCCAGGATGAGCAGGTGCGTGTAACAGGCAAGAACCGCGACGACCTGCAGGACGCTATTCAATTTCTGAAAAGCAAGGATATGGACATCGAAATGCAATTTACTAATTTCAGGGAATAACTCGGCGTTTAGACCTTTAATCATATTAAACATTTTCATGCGCCTAGCGGGGATATTTTGAGCACTATTATTAAACAAAAAGTCAGCATGGTCAGCCTGGGCTGTCCGAAGAACCTTGTGGATGCAGAAGTCATGCTTGGCGTTCTTTCCAAGCAGAACTACGAGATCACAACCGATGAGAAACTGGCCGACATCATCATTGTCAACACCTGTTCCTTCATCAAGGAGGCCAAGCAGGAGAGCATTGATGCCATCCTGGACCTGGCCGACCGCAAGCATGATGGCCGCTGCCACACCCTTATCGTTTCCGGCTGCCTGCCGCAACGCTACCAGGAAGAGCTGGCCCAGGAACTGCCCGAGGTAGATATCTTCATCGGTACCGGTGACTATCCGCGTATTGCCGAGATTCTGGCCGAAAAAGAAGGTACTGACACCCAACTGCGCTATGTGGGCGACCCGGACTACATCTATGATGAAACCTTGCCGCGACTGAACTCTTCACCGGCCTGGTATTCCTACCTGAAAATCGGCGAAGGCTGCTCCAACTGCTGTTCCTACTGCATCATTCCCCAACTGCGCGGGGCCTATCGCTCCAGGCCGCTGGAAGCCTTGGTGGCAGAAGCCGAGATGCTGGCCTCACGCGGCGTCAAGGAGATCAACGTCATTTCCCAAGACGTTACCCGCTACGGCAGCGACATGACCGACGGGACCACCCTGGAAGCCCTTCTGCGCCGCTTGGTTGCTATTGAAGGCATCAAATGGGTCCGCCTACTGTACGCCTATCCGGACGGCATCAGCGACAGCCTGATTGCTCTGATCCGTGATGAACCAAAAATCTGCAAATATCTGGATATCCCTATCCAGCATATCAGTGATCCGGTATTGAAAGGTATGAAGCGCCGCAGCAGCGAGCAGCAGATTCGTGACCTGATCGAAAAACTGCGTACGGAGATTCCGGACATTACACTGCGAACTTCTCTGATCGTCGGCTTTCCAGGCGAAACACTGGATGATTTCAGTACGTTGATGCGTTTTGTTGAAGCGACACAGTTTGATCGACTGGGCGTTTTCTGCTATTCACGGGAAGAGGGGACACCAGCGGCTGATATGCCGGAACAGGTTTCGGAGAGGATCAAACGGGAACGCTATCGCAAGCTGATGCGTACCCAGGCTCGCCTTTCCTTCAAACGCAACCGCGCCCTGATCGGCAAGTGCGAACAGGTCATCATTGAAGGTTTCAGTGAAGAGACCGAATTGTTGCTGAAAGGCCGTTCTTCAAGACAGGCACCGGACATTGACGGCCAGGTTTACATCACCTCCGGCACTGCTAATATAGGTGACATCGTCACTCTGAAAATCACCGATTCATCAGACTACGACCTGATCGGGGAGATTGTGGAACCGTAAGATACAACCAACAGCTCACGTTCACCGAATGAACTTGAGCTGTTTCAAAATCAGAATAAAGAAAAGGGGCTACGC
>JBGSQR010000368.1:0-3515 GCA_041737975.1 Geobacterales bacterium
ACATTTCCCCCTCACCCTGACCCTCTCCCTCAGGGAGAGGGGATTGTTTTAACCACTAATCGCAATATGAATAATTCTTATTTGTCGTTTAAATCTTTGTGTTATGGGACACGAATGGAAATAAAATTACAGAGGAGATAATAACTGTATTCAGCAGCCGCATCATTTGACAAAACCGTCAAATATGGTGGCCCAAACAGCTCTAAGAACTAAAATTGTGGCAGTTAAAATCCAAAATGATAAATAAAAGAGATACCGGCATTTAAAATATTCGTATCCGGCTGATATGCGGAACTGCCATTTGCAATTGCAGAATTTATATTATTACCGGTGTATGTATAGTTAACATTTTCAGATGCGGCCCAGCGCCACATTTTATAATAGGCACCCACACTCCATTGCTTATTAATATTGTAATTCAGATCGGCAAAAGCGGTAACCATTCCTTTAGGATGCACGGTAAAATCATCGGTCGGCCAACCGTAAATTGTATCAGCTGTATAAAACGGATAGAGCGCCCCGGCTGAAAGTTCAAAGTTGCGTATTTTAGCCTTGATCCCGGCTTTCGCGGATAGCACAAGCCAGCGCTCACCAACGGTTCTGACAAAATAACTGGCATCGACGCTTGCAAGCGGTCCCATGGAAAAATCAGGAGATAGCGGATATAATTTTGATACGGGCAATGAAACATTCACACCATAAAAACCGGTTGTTGATTTTAGTGCTGTAGGTGCATTCATATCCAGGCTTGATCCTTCATACTGCAGAACAGCTCCCCAAACACCAAGAGAAGGTTCCACATCAAGTCCCGTAAACCGGCTTTTATAAACAAGGCCTATTTCACTTACTGCGCCCTGTTCACTGACATACTGTTTTCCATTCACTTTTTCGTTTAAATCAATGAATCCGGATTTCGAATACAGTGAAATATCACCGGCTCTTGCGAAGCTTGGAGAAAATACCATTACAAAAAGACTGGCTAAAATAATGATAGATCGCGTAGTTTTTCCAGTTGCTAATGTTTCCATAAGGATAGACTACGCAACTAATATGCCGCACAAAGCCGGTCACAACCTCAACCGTAACAACCTGATTTATATCAGTTAAATTTCATCACAAAAGAAATTGTAAAACAAAACCGTCAGGCAAAACTATCATGTTTAGCATAAACGTTATATTTGACGGGCAGCACCAGTTTCCATGGCTATCTGGGCGTAAAACATTGACAGATCAGATCTACAGGGCTAGGCTTACACATCAAATCACATTTAAATTTTCAGGATAAACGACAATACTAAACCATTCGCGAGGATGGGACAGAAAACCAAAGGGTCTTTTCCAATATGGAATTAGAGACAGCCGGGTCGCCGAACTATCAAAAGTTCAGCGACCCGGCTTTTTTATTGCATTAACAAGTATAACAACAAGGAGCAAGATATATGATGTTCTTAAAAAACATACACAACATAGCCGTATTGATCGAATTTTTGGCCAGCGCCGGGCTGGCGATCTTTTTCCACCTGGTACTGCACTCTCCACAAACTGCTTACATAATCTTCGGTATCGGCATACTGTTATCCCTGGCAACCTACCTGCTGCGTGAATCGCTGGACAAAACACGCCTGGAGCTGATCGGCCAGTATGAACAGGCCCATGAAGTCACTTTTGCCATTTCCAGGATCACCGACGCTGAGTGCCGCACAAAGGCAGAGGAGCTGTTATCAGGCATTAAAGGAACGATTGTGCAGCTACAGCAGGGCTTTATTCCATTGGGTCAAACTGAATTCTATCTGGAAGGGGCCAAGTGTTCTGACCTGGCCAGCAAACGGGTCAAGACGGTTGATCCCATATCCAACGGCTGGCACAACCGCGGGACTCTGGTCAACTACTATCAGTCCAATTTGCGGGCAGTTCATCGCGGTGTCAAAGTCACAAAGATTTTTGTTATGAACCGTAACGAACTGGAGCAACCGGATACGCAGAAAATCCTCTGTGCCCAGCATCGGGACGGTATTGAAGTAAGAATCGCCTTTCGCGAGGAGCTTCCGAGCGCAAGTAAAACCAGTGAAAGTGACATCAACAGCTCTTTTGATTTCGCCATCTACGACGACAAGGTTGCTACAGAGGTTTTTTCTAAAAGCGGAGTTTATTTCGGGAGGAAAACCGGCCAGGCGATCAATGTGGAGAAGTTTCTCAGGTTTTATGAGCTGATTGAGCACAGCTCAAATATCATTGCAATCGAGGATGATCGCATTGTTATCGCTTCCGATACTCACATCTAGCACCCATTCATTATTTAATGATTTACGCATAATAAATTAGTCTATTTATGCAAATACTGATATTTTACAATTATGAAAATACAAGATAAACAGCCAATAATTCAGAACAAATCTGCTGATGCCCCGGCAGTCACTTCAAAGACAAAACCGGAAAAAAGCATCTTTCCGATTGTGGGTATCGGTGCGTCAGCAGGCGGACTGGAGGCGCTGGAACAATTCCTTCGCCACGTACCGGACTCCTGCGGTATGGCCTTTGTGATTGTGCAGCACCTGGACCCGACCCACAAGGGCATTATGCCGGAACTGCTGCAACGCACCACACGCATGGAGGTTTTACAGGTCAAGGACCGCATGCCGGTCAAGCCAAACTGCGTCTATGTCATACCTCCCAACAGAGATATGTCCATTCTGCATGGTGTGCTGCACCTGTTTGAGCCATCGGAAAAACGGGGATTACGCCTGCCGATTGATTTTTTCCTGAGTTCCCTGGCCGAAGACCGCTTACATAATAGCATTGGAGTAATCCTGTCAGGCATGGGCTCGGACGGCACGACAGGCTTGAGAACCATCAAGGAAAAATCCGGCCTGGGACTGGCCCAGGAACCGGCCTCGGCCAAGTTTGACAGCATGCCGCGCAGCGCCATAATTGCCGGCCTGGCTGACATTATAGCCCCGGCAGAAGAGCTGCCCGGAAAGATCATCGACTATCTCAAACATACGATTATTTTCCCCAAAGCAGAGATTCAACTGGAAGAAAAAGACCAGAGCGCCCTGGAGAAAGTCCTGATTTTGCTGCGCTCCAAGACCGGCCACGACTTTTCACTGTACAAGAAAAACACGGTCTACCGTCGTATTGAACGACGTATGGGCATTCACCAGCTTAACAGAATTACCACCTATGTTCGCTACCTTCAGGAGAACCCTCAGGAAGTGGAACTGCTCTTCAAAGAACTCCTGATCGGAGTAACCAGTTTTTTCCGGGATCCGGCAGCCTGGGTGCAAATGCAGGAAGAAGTTATTCCGCAACTGCTGGCGGGCCGTCCGACCGGTGGAGTACTCAGGGCATGGTCAACAGGTTGTTCAACCGGCGAAGAGCCCTATTCCCTGGCCATAATCTTCAAAGAAACCCTGGAAAAAATCAAGTCCACTGAGAATTTCAGACTGCAGATTTTTGCCACCGACCTGGATAGTGATGCCATTGATAAGGCCCGGCAAGGGTTCTACCCACTCAGC
>JBGSQR010000418.1:0-7992 GCA_041737975.1 Geobacterales bacterium
TGCCTTGCATCTGCAGCAGCGCTTTAATGTGGGACCGCACACCATCAGTTTTCCTCGCATGAAACCTGCGGCTGGCGTGCAGCAGGATGAACAGTATCTGGTCAACGATGAGGACTTCAAAAGGATCATCGCCATTCTGCGCCTGGCCGTGCCATATACCGGTCTGATTCTTACCGCACGGGAAAATCCGGAAATCCGACGCGAATGCATGTCATTCGGTGTATCCCAGATCGATGCCGGCAGCCGAATCGAGCTGGGCGGTTACACCGAGGCCGGCGATGCCCAGGTGATGGAGCGCGAGCAGTTCAAATTGGGCGATGTCCGTTCGCTGGATGAGGTTATGCATGAGTTGATGAGCGACGGTTATGTGCCAAGCTTCTGTACCTCATGCTACCGGGTCGGTCGTACTGGCGAGCATTTCATGGAGTTTAGTATTCCCGGATTTATCAAGGAGTTCTGTACCCCCAATGCCCTGTTGACACTGGAGGAGTATCTGGTTGACTATGCTTCGCCGGAAACAAGGGCGACTGGTGAAAAACTGATTCAGGAAGAGCTGGATCTGATGGCGGACGGAGAGATGAGGGAAAATATTGCCAGGCGGTTGAAGTTGATTGCTGAAGGCAAGGAAAGGGACTTCTGCTTTTAGTGGAAGCCCCTTTAATAAACTACTCCTGAGCGGTTTTTTTCTTAACACCCGTGTCCATAAATGTCGTGTAAGGCAGTAAAAGGGTGTCGGCTACGAGACTCAGCGGAAGGTCCACAAGCGCAATGGGCCAGAATGCCCTGATAACCCCGGCGGATTCGTCCGTAGCTGCTGCTATAACCATGGCGTCCACACGGGTTCCGCAGTATACGCGTGAAACACCGCAATGTGATCTGTCTTCAAAGGTTTCGGTCATGGTTGCACATCCTGAAAGTATAAGTATCAACCACATCGTAGTTAACAGGCAGCGCATGAATCAGTTCCTTTTGATTTTTGGATTTTATGCTTTACAGCTTCATGCTTATATCGGTTCATGTATTAACGGCTTGTCAGGTTAGTGATTTTTTATATCATGGCATGAATCAAAATTGTAATTAATTTGTTTACTTGAGTCGTTGCGGATAAAAAATGTGATTTTAACTTTTCGGAGTAATGTTTTGATGCTGGAAATGTTTTAGTAATCTGTGATGGTTGCTGCTTAATTACAAAGGCCCCCTCAAGTGCAAAACTGAGGGGGCCTTTGTAATTAACTACTGTACTTTTTTTAGTGAGGCATTGTGATCATGCTGCCCAGGTAAATGAAAACACCAAGAAAGATAACGTACCCGATACAGTATTTCAGTGTCTGGTTTAGAATCTTTCCTTCCGATCCTGTTAGGCCGGTTGCTGCTGTGGCAACGGCAATGCTTTGAGGAGAAATCATCTTGCCTCCGGTTGCTCCGGATGTATTAGATGCCGCCAGCCAGTAGGGATCCACGCCGGTTTGTGAGGCGACTTCCACCTGCAGCTTGCCAAACAACACATTAGCTGATGTGTCACTGCCGGTTACAAAGGTTCCCAGTGCGCCGATCAGCGGGGAAATCAGTGGGAAGAAAGAGCCGGTTGTCTTGACAAGAACAACCGCGATGGCAGAGATCATCCCGCTGTAGGCCATGATTTTGGACATGGAAACAATACATAGAACCGTCATGGCAGACTTGGACAGTTTGTATACGGTCTGACCGAATACTTTTGTAATGTCTATAATTCCTGCTCCTTGAATCAAGCCACCGATAATTGTCGCAAAAATGATCAGTGTGCCTGGAGTAGCAATCCATTTGAAGACAAAGGGGGTTGCTCCGACACCCTGATAAATCATTACCGAGGTTTTTATCTTGGCCAGTGCATCATAAACCGGCTTGACCAGTGGGCTGCTGCCTAAAATGAATACAAGGACAAGAATGTATGGCAGCCAGGCCAGGAAACCCTGTTTAAAGGTAACGGTTTCCATCTTCTGATCAGCAGTTCTTTCTTCTTTGTAGAACAGTTTTGCAATTGTGATGGTGACGGCCATGCTGCAGATGCTTCCCAGCAGTGCGGGCAGCTCGGCGCCCAGATATTTGGCCGCCAGCAGTTCAGGAATGGCAAATGCCAAGCCTGAGGCCAGGGAAATACCAAACACACCTTTCAGTCCCTTGATGCTCTTGGTTGTCAGGACAACCAGCAGCAGCGGGATGATGATGATAAACAGGGTCAATTGAATAGCGATCTGATAGCTGAGTATGTTTACATCCAGATTTGTGATCTGTGACAGCGTCAGAACAGGGATGCCGATGGCGCCAAATGCAGTCGGAACAGTGTTGGCAATCAGGCAGATTAATGCTGCAAAGAGCGGATCACAGCCCAAAGCCGCCAGGATGCTGGCCGGTATGGCAACAGCAGTTCCGTAACCTGCCACCGCTTCAAGAAAGCCGCCAAAGCCCC
Organism: Geobacterales bacterium; assembly: GCA_041737975.1. Classification (GTDB taxonomy): domain Bacteria; phylum Desulfobacterota; class Desulfuromonadia; order Geobacterales; family Pseudopelobacteraceae; genus JBGSQR01. The sequence continues at coordinate 2,447 of JBGSQR010000418.1, forward strand.
AGGCCAGGATCAAAACCTGAATTCTGCGGTCTGTGGTGATATTGGCCAGCATGGTTTTGATTGTATCCATGCTTTTAGTGAAAATTGCCATGTTGTAAGTGAAGATGGCAGCAACAATAACAAGAACAATCGGCCACAGGCCCAGAGCAATCCCTTCCAGTGTGGCGCTCACGGCAGCGACAGGAGGCATTTTGAAAACCATCAGGGCCAGAAGAAGGGTTATTACCAGGGTCCATAATGTTGTCTGGTGGGCCGGCATCTTCAATACGCCAAGCGAGATCATCAGCCAGGCGATTGGAATCAGAGCAACGAAAAACAGGGTATAGACCCAGGTCGTATGTGCACGGTACTCGCCGCAGCCAATCCATAGGTTGTCGTTGACTTTGACTACATAGGAGGATTTTTCCTTGCCGTCCCATTTGTAGTCGTACCACCCTCCGCCGCTATTGGCTATTTTGATCAGATCCTTGACAAAGTATTTGCCGTCTGCGTCTCTCACGTCGATCAGGTTTTTACCAACCATTGAAGGTTTGGTTGCCAGAGCTTGATTGACGCCGTTAAAGTCGTAGGCAAAGATGTACAGGTCACGGTCAACAAATTTGCCATTGGGCTTGTTGAATTCAACCAATGCTTTTTGCACACCATTTTTTTGAATATAGGCCAGCGCCTTATTCACCATAATAACAGCTTCATGCTTGTATTCGCCGCAGCCGATCCAGAGGGTGTCATCCACCTTGATTACATAGGAAGTCTTTTCCAGTCCGTCCCATTTGTAGTCGTACCAACCACCTCCATTTTTGACGATCCGGATCATATCCTTGATCATCTCTTTGCCATCGGCATCTTTCATGTCGATCAGGTTTTTACCGACCATGCCCGGGTTGGTTGCCAGCGCTTTGTTGACACCATAAACATCATAGGCAAAAACATACAGATCGCGATCTACAAAAGCACCGTTGGGATTATTGAATTCAGCCAGTGCCTTTTCCTTGCCATTGGCCTTGATGTAAGCCAGCGCCTTTTCCACCATGGCGACAGCTTCACTTTTTCTTTCACCGGCCGTTGCCGTTACTGCAGCTGCATTGGCAGTGTTTGGGGATGAAAAAAGAATTGCCAGCAAAACAGCTGCTGCGGAAGTCGAAAAAAATGCTTTACTGCCCTGTCGCTTCAACATCCTTGAAGACGCTAACCCGGCAATGGTCAGGAATACTGCAAATGATAAGAAATACATGTCCATAATCTGTTCCCTCTTTCCTTTGCATAGAAAAAAACGGCAGTGAATCTTTCCATGTGTGCATGAAATTTTTGAATCTCTTGGACCTGATAAGTTATGCAGGCCGCAGGTTGAAGTCTTTGTAAACCGTCATCTAAAGACAGATGTTACATGCGACTCAACATAATAAGTGACTTAAGGCCCATCTTAGACAGGTAAGAGTATGTTTGATTACTTCGGTGAAGGTTTGATAGGTGGGTGTGCGGAAATACTTTGCTTGATCCGGCGGAAACGGCTGGTTTTATTTGTCGCGCGGCAGTGCAATACAAAACACTCTGTTGTGATGGCCACTTCTGCGTGGAAACATCAAAATCAGATGTTAAATACTGTCCTAAAACTGAAGAGTGACAATTCAAGTGGGGATAAAAATGCCGATGGGATTTTGTTGGAATGCTGCACTGCAAACAACTATAAAATCAGATAAATCCTTCACAAAAGAAAATCAAAATACTTAAACGCCTAGTGCTATTGAGTGAGACGGTTTACAAAGTAATACATTTCAGCAAATGTCTTGCAATCGTTTTTAAAATACTGAAAAAAGGTTGCAACACGTGGCAGAAGAGCAATCAGACAGTGACAGGTCGGCGCAAGCTTCTCCAACTTTCTGTCTTCATAACTCGAGATGCCACATTAATTTATTTAAGAAAGATCAAATGGATCCAGGTAAATGGCCATATTCACCTGGCCTGTACAAATTGGCCATACCAATTAACAACGCGCACTAAAGCAATAGCAACCCCGTCAACCGTTTGTCAACTGATTTTCGGATATAATGCACTGTTTATGGGCTCTATATTCCGTTTTATCTCAAGATATTAAGTTGTTAAGCGTTTATTAAAATTGGAAAAAGCGATTTGGTATGGCCATAATATTGATGGCCTGCGGTTTTTAGGTCTTGTAGTCAGCCTGTCGGTATTATGCTCGCAAACGGTGGCGATACGATTTAAATAAATCCATAAGATGTAGTTTTTGTGTCTACTGCTGCAGAAAACATTGTGGTATCTTTGATCAAATTGACTGTGAATTTGACAGATTTTCAAAGGGACCAACTTTTGACAAAAAATCGCACTGAAAATGACCTGCTGGGAGAACGTCAGATTCCAGCAGATGCGCTTTACGGAATTCATACCGTGCGGGCTGTGGAGAATTTTCCGCTTTCCGGTCGTCGTGTGAATCAGGGGCTGATTCGCGGCTACGGCGCTGTCAAGCTGGCTTGTATTCGCACCAACCGTGAACTCGGTTTTTTTGATGCAGCCAGGGGCGATGCCATGGAACAGGCCTGCAGCGAGATGATGGCGGGCGGGCTGGACAGCCATATTCTTGTGGATGTTTTACAGGGCGGGGCCGGTACATCCACCAATATGAATGTCAATGAGGTGCTGGCCAATCGGGCCCTGCAGCTGCTGGGGCATCAGCCGGGTCAATATGATCTTGTCAGCCCGCTGGCCGATATCAACCTGCATCAGTCAACCAACGATACCTATCCAACAGCGTTAAAGGTGGCGGCTATTGAAAAACTGCGCGGGTTGGAGCGAGAGCTGGTGGCACTTCAGGAGGCCTTTCAGCAGAAAGAAAAGAAGTTTGCCCATATCGTCAAGATTGGTCGGACCCAGATGCAGGATGCTGTGCTGACAACCCTGGGGCGGGAGATGTCGGCCTATGCCGAGGCATTTGGCCGTGATCGCTGGCGTGTCTACAAATGCGAAGAGCGTCTGCGGGTCGTTAATCTGGGCGGGACGGCTATTGGCACAGGTCTGGCCGCACCGCGTCAGTATATCTTCCGCGTAGTGGAACATCTGCGCAGTATTACCGGTTTTGGGCTGGCCAGGGCTGATAACCTGATTGATTGCACACAGAACACGGATGTATTTGTGGAGGTCAGTGGTATCCTTAAAGCCTGTGCCAGCAATCTGCTGAAAATTTCCGGGGACCTGCGTCTGCTTTCCAGTGGGCCGGACGCCGGTTTTGGAGAGATCAGGCTGCCTGGACGTCAGGCCGGTTCATCAATCATGCCGGGCAAGGTGAATCCGGTTATCCCCGAGGCTGTTTCTCAGGCCGCCATGCAGGTCATGGCCAATGACCAGGCGTTGACACAGGCTGCGTCAATGGGGAGTTTGGAGTTAAATCCATTTTTGCCCCTAATCGCAGATAACCTGCTGGGCAGTCTGGATCTGCTGGCCAATGCCTGCTCCATGCTGCGTTCTCTTTGTGTTGAGGGGATTGAAGCGGATCAGGAACGTTGTGCTGGTTTTGTGGAAAACTCAACGGCAGCAATTACGGCTCTTGTTGATGTAATCGGTTATCAGGCTGCTGAAGAGGTTGCTGATGATTCCAGGATTAACAGCAGGAGTATCCGTTCACTTGTTGTTGAGCGGGGGCTGATGTCTGTTGAGCGGTTTGATGAACTGGTGTCTGCGGAGAGCGTAACTCGACTAGGCTCACCGGCCAAAATGGATGAGGTGAAATAATGAATACTGCACCAAAAGGCATGCGCCTTCACATAGGCCTGTTTGGCCGTCGCAATGTGGGAAAATCGTCCCTGTTAAACGCCCTGACCCGGCAGGAGGTCTCGATTGTTTCTCCTGTGGCCGGGACAACCACCGATCCGGTGGAAAAACCGATGGAGCTGCTGCCGCTCGGTCCGGTTCTGTTTATTGATACAGCAGGTCTGGACGATGTGGGAGTGCTGGGAGAAAAACGGGTAAAACGTACCCAGCAGGTTTTTGAACGAACCGATCTGGCTCTGCTGGTGACCGCTTCAGGCGAGTGGGGCGAGTACGAATCTGCCATCATGTCGGAGTTTGTTGAAAGAAATATTCCGATTGTTGTTGTCTTCAACAAGAGTGATATTGAAACTGACAATGAACTGCAGACAGTCAGGCTTAAAGAGCTGGATATTCCTTTTGTGCAGACCGTAGCCACAACAGGAGCGGGAATTGTTGACTTGCGTGAAGCTTTGGTACGTGTTGCGCCGGAGGAGTTTATCAATACCCCGGCCATAGTCGGTGATCTCGTTCCGCCTGGTGAGATGGCGGTGTTGGTGGTTCCCATCGACAAAGAAGCGCCCAAGGGGCGTTTGATTCTGCCGCAGGTTCAAACCATTCGTGACCTGCTGGATAGTGACGCCTATTGTATGGTGGTTAAGGAAAGGGAGCTGCGTGATGCGCTGGATCGTCTGAAAAAACCGCCCGTCCTTGTGGTGACAGATTCTCAAGCCTTTCTGAAAGTGGCTGCTGATACCCCTGACAGTATTCCCATGACATCCTTTTCGATTCTGTTCGCCCGTTTCAAGGGTGACTTGCCCGAGTTTGCCCGTGGGGCCAAATCCATTGACCGGCTACGCTCCGGCGATAAAATCTTGATCTGCGAGGCCTGTTCGCATCACCCGATCGGTGAGGATATCGGCCGGGTCAAGCTGCCGCGCTGGTTGACCCAGTATGTGGGTGGTAAGCTGGATTTCGTTCATGTACAGGGACATGACTTTCCACAAGACTTAAGCCCGTTCAAGCTGGTGATTCATTGCGGTGCCTGCATGCAGAACAGGCGTGAGGTGCTGTCAAAGATAATCCGCTGTCGTCAGGCAGGAGTACCGATTACCAACTACGGAATTGCCATTGCTTTTTCCCTCGGCATCTGCCAGAGGGCTTTGCAGCCTTTCCCCGATGCTCTGGAGGCCTTTCAAAAACAATGACCATTCCTGATATCAAAAAAGTGCTGGATGATCTTTATCAGTCACGTTCACAGGCACAGCTGGCTAATGATCCGCTTTCATTCTGCCACCGTTTCAGCGACCCGGCTGATCAGGAGGTGGCCGGTCTGATTGCATCCTCTTTTGCCTATGGCAATATCAATATAATCCTGCGAACCCTTGACGGGATTTTTGCTAAGATTGCTGATTCTCCGTTAGATTTTGTCAGACAGTTTGAGCCGGCGGATGGTCTGAAACTATTCAAAGGTTTCAAACACCGCTTCAACGACAGTCGTGATTTGTGCGCCCTGTTTCTGGCTATCAGGTTGATGATTGAGGAATCCGGTAGTATCAACTCCTATTTTCTGCGTCAGCATGATTATGAGGCGGTTGACCTGACAACTTCACTGGATGGCTTTTCTTCGTCGATCAAGAACCTTGATTACATCTCCGTTTATGGCCAGTCAGAGATTCCCAAAGATGCCTATTTCCCTTTTTTCTTTCCGGCACCTGCATCCGGAAGCGCCTGCAAGCGGCTCTGCATGTATCTGCGCTGGATGGTCAGGCCGTCAGATGGTGTTGATC
>JBGSQR010000432.1:0-3871 GCA_041737975.1 Geobacterales bacterium
GGCATCGGTTGGCAGCCATTGCTCTGGAGAGCAGTCTCTGAAGGATGTCATTCCAGACACAGGGCAGCACATTTAAATATTTTCCGCGAGCGAATCTCTAATGGTTTACAGGCCGAAAATGAATTGCCTAAAAAAATTAGCTTATTTGGTGTGTCTTATCTTCCGCTCTATCATCTGGAGATTCTTTCATTACTGTCAAGCTGCTCTGAAGTTGTAATTTACCTCCTGAATCCCTGTGGTGAGTACTGGGGGGATTTGGTTTCTCGTAAAAAACTGGCTTCAATTGTACTGCATGGAAATCAAAACCTGGAGGCCGAGGAGTATTACGAAACCGGCAACCCTCTCCTATCCTCTCTCGGAACAATGGGGCAGGAGTTTTTTAATCTTCTTCTTGATTATGGTGCCACATGTGAAACTGTTATTGACTCCTCGACCACGTTGGAACCTTCGCAGACACTTTTAAACAATATTCAATCTGATATCCTGCACATGCGTGACAGGAGTGCTGTAAATACATTCGATATGGAAATTGATTTGCCTGACAGCTCAATACAGATCCATTCATGTCATGGACCATTACGTGAGATGCAGGTTCTATATGACAATCTGCTGCAGATGTTTAAAGACGTTCCTGATCTAGAACCACGCCATATTTTAGTCATGACTCCAGATATTGAGTCTTATGCTCCTTATATTTCTGCTGTTTTTGGAGCTCGTGACTTCGACAGGCCGGAAATACCTTTTACAATTGCTGATCGTAGTCAACAATCTGAAAACTCCGAAATTAAAACATTCATCATGTTACTAAAACTTTCCGGTAGTCGTTTTGGTATTAATCAGATACTGGAATTGCTTGAATCTGAAGCAATTATGTCACGCTTCAATTTTTCAATTGATGAAATTGAATCTGTTAGAGAATGGTTGTCCGTAACTCGTGTTCGTTGGGGGCAGGATGCGGCACATCGTAAAAGCCTTGGATTTACAGCGTATGAGGAGAACAGCTGGCAGACTGCGATTAACAGGCTTCTTCTTGGGTATGCCCTGCCTCCGGATGAAGACATGCTTTTTCACGATATTCTGCCCTTTGGGGGAATTGAAGGACGCAAAACACTAATCATCGGTAAGCTGGTTTATTTCTTTGAACAAGCCAAACAGTGCTCTTCTCTACTTGAAAAAAACAGAACATTGTCCGATTGGGCCGACACACTTACAATAATAGTAAAATGTATGATGGGCATATCTGATCATACTTCAAATAGCCTAAAACCAGTTTATGAGGCCTTGCAGAAACTGCGTGACAATCAGGAACAATCCGGATTCATGGCTGAAATAAGCCTGGATGCCGTTCAAATGACTCTGACTTCCTGCCTTGACAAGCCGGGCGCCTCGTTCGGATTTATGGGGGGAAAGGTGACCTTTTGCGCTATGCTTCCCATGCGCAGTATACCTTTCCGGATCATATGTATGGTCGGCATGAATGACTCGATTTTCCCCCGCACTTCCAGTCAACCTGGCTTCAGCCTTATGAAAGGGAAACGTCTTTGTGGAGACAGATCATTACGAGAAGAAGATCGATATCTGTTTCTTGAAGCCCTGATGTCGGCGGAAGAAAGACTTTTCGTAAGTTACACAGGTCAAAGCTGTCGTGATAACAGCGAAATACCTCCTTCTGTTGTAGTTAGTGAACTACTTGACTATATAAAATCCGGTTTTTCATCAACCGGTAAAAACAAAGCGATTGATAAAATTGTAATAAAGCACCACCTGCAGTCCTTTAGTTCTGCATATTTCAAAAGTGATAATAATAGTCCTTTATTCAGTTACTCTCGATCAGACTGTCAGGCATTAGAGGTCAGGCGTACTTCAGGATATGTTGAATTACCGTTTTGCAGGCCTCCTCTCCCAGTTCCGGACAGCGATGTATGTAAAGTAGATATTCGGAACCTGATTCGTTTTTTCACCAATCCGGCAGCGTATTTTCTTGCATTTCGTCTGGGTATCAGGCTAGACAAACTTGAATCTATTGTTGAAGAGAGAGAGAGTTTCACTATTAATTCATTGGATAATTATCTTCTAAAACAGGATGCGGTGCGTTTTACAATTGAAGGCGGTGATGGCAACGAACTATATCGGTCTACAAAAGCCGCATCCAAGCTGCCACCACTTTCTTCCGGTTTCTTTGCATTTCAGGCAGCCATAACCGAAGCTGTGATTTTTGCAGATAAAGTACGACCGCATCTTTCAGAGATAATGGAGCCTGTTCCAGTGTCAATTCAGCTTGGAAAATATTACATTTCCGGGCAACTTGCGGAAATCAGAAGTGAACATCTGCTCCGTTTTCGTTCCGCCAACCTGAAAGCCAAAGACCGTTTATCAATCTGGATTGAGCATTTAGTGCTTAATTTGATATCACCACTCGGTTATCCTCGAACGAGCCTGTTAGTCTGCAAGGACTCCATATTAACATTACCACCTTTGGAAAATGCCCCCGAAATCCTCACTGAATTACTTGATATTTATATCAGTGGACTATGCAGCCCATTGCTGTTTTTTCCGGAAAGCTCATTTAAAATGAAGTTAAAAGGTCTTTCAGAAGCGGAAAAATGCTGGAACGGTGGCGGATATGGAGGGGGGATTGCAGAAAATAATGATCCTGCTTACCAACTATGCTTTGGACGACAAAACCCATTAAATGAGGAGTTCGGATCACTGGCAATGCAAATTTATGGGCCGTTACTTGATAATTCAAGAGAGGAATCTATTTAATAGGATTATCTGAGTTTTAAACGACTAAGAATATAACCGGCAGTTTTATTAGCAATATTATCACGCTTGAACATGCTGAATACCGCCGGCTTTCTGGTTCCGAGCTCATCCAGCAATTTTCTTATCTCAGGGAGGTCTCCAGTCGCCAGACCTTTTCTGAGTGTTTTTATAGCCTCCTGTTTACTTTTGGCAACCAAATGTATTCTGGCCAGAAAATAATAGTGAAACGGGTTATCCGGTTCGTGTTGAATTGACATCTGACAAAGCTCGTACCCTTTGGTAAGGTGACCACGTTCTTTTGCAATGCAAAAACCTAAAAATGAATACCAGGATCTATTATCCGACTGTTTAAGTGCCTTCTCCAGACACGCGAGAGCACGCAAAACACTTCCTTCAGACAATTCTCTGTGTGCCTGTTCAAAATCCTTCAATGCAATTTTTGCTGATTGGTCTTCCATTATATCTCCAACTCAACTAACCAGCGCCATATCAGGTAGCTTTTGAGCAATAAAACCAGTGTAAATCAACTGATTGCAAATTCATCATATATGAAAGCGGAAGAGTTGTTTATTTATTTTTTGAAATCTTATTCGGCCTCTTTAATTGAAAGTGAAATTCTCTTGCGCTGAACATCTGCTGCCATCACCTTTACTTTTACAATTTGACCGGTTTTGACTGCTTCATTGGGGTCTTTAATAAACTTTTTGGCCAGATGACTGATATGCACCAAACCATCCTGATGAACCCCTATATCTACAAAAGCCCCAAATGCGGTAACGTTGGTAACAACCCCCTGTAATACCATTCCTTCTTTCAGGTCTTTCAATTCACGTATATCTTCTCGAAATGCGGCTGCCTGAAACTGATTACGCGGGTCTCTACCCGGTTTTTTCAATTCTTCAATGATATCGTTCAAAGTAGGTAGTCCAACATCAGTTGAAACGTAATTTTTCAGATTAATTTTCTGTGTCAGGGATATTTCAGAAATCAACTGTTCGAGAGATACTGATATATCCGCACACATTGAGGCGACTAAAGCATACCGCTCAGGATGAACTGCCGTATTATCTAATACATTCATACCATTTCGGATTCGCAGGAACCT
>JBGSQR010000439.1:0-14764 GCA_041737975.1 Geobacterales bacterium
AACATCTTTCTGGAAAAGTTGTTCACCTTTATGACTGAACTGTCTGAAATCGAGCATGTATGAGCTTTCAATATCTCTCGTAAGAAAAAGTGAAACCGACCGGCTTGCTTTCTCGGCAATTACCGCCAGGGCTGCATTATGTGCATCTGTTCCTTTGTTAAGCCCATAAAAGGTTGAACAGAGCATGTCGGCAAAACAGTCGGAATGTAGAAAACCACGTGAAACACGATCTGATGTTTCAAAATAGAAACCGCGTCCATTCGGTTTTTGCATATGAGGCAGGCCGCAGATCAGGCATCGTTCAGCCAGTCCCTCCAGGCGTGCCAGATAGGATTCCTTTTTACGACCCTCTTTTTCCATCAACCATTGCGCATACAGATAAGAACGTGGTTCTGTCGTGGAATCGTGTATTTGAAGCACATTCTGGGTGATTTCAGTGAACTGGTTATGAACTTCAGTGCCACGGGCGTGAGTCAGAATCGGATATATTTTGCCATCCGGATTTGTGTTCAGACTTTCTACCTTAGGGCTTTTTGAGATGAATGAATCCATGCAGCGATAGCCACGGTTGGCAGCAAAAGCGCGCAGCAGGGTTTTCAGGTCTTTGAATACGCCTTCAAATTTAATGCGCTCATCAATCAGGCATGGGAGCAGTGTCAGTGATTTTTTATCAATATTGTATTGGTCAAAAAGTGAAAAGATGTTTTTACAGTTTTCCAGGCTTGGCATGTCCTTGACCGGAATCAGGACGCGATCAGCAGCGTACAGTGCATTTTGAGTCAGAATATTCATGTCCGGACGAGTATCGATAATGACAATGCCTGACAGGCCAGATTCAGCCAGCATACGTGCCAGTGTCATTGGGCCTTTGAAGCGTTCATAGCTATCGGATAGTTCATTGGAGGACGGGATGTAGTTGACGCCATACTGGCCTGTATGCAGCAGGCTTGAAGGCGCCTGTCCCATCAGCAGGTCGTGCACATCTCCCTTTAGTTTTTGTCCCTTGATTTCAAACATCCGGTCAATGGTGAAATGGTTGTCGAAAGACATGATTGTGATAGGCATCTGTTCGCGCATGGCACTCAGATAGATAGCCAGGTTGGTTGCAAGCGTTGTCTTGCCGACGCCGCCTTTTTCAGATGATATGGTGATTATGTAAGGATAGTTTTGCATCCGGTTTACCGCCATCTTAAAGTAATAGTAACTGTGGAAACGAAAAGAGATAGTAGTCAATTTATAGTCAGCGGTCAACCGGTTTGACACCCTTTCCATGGGTGTGCTAGGGTGGATTCCGCTATGGATATCTTTGCCGAAAAAACAATCCTGACCGTATCACGTCTAACCTCTCTGATTCGCGGTGTTCTTGAAGAAAACTTCGAGCAACTCTGGGTAGAAGGGGAGGTTTCCAACCTGTCACAACCCTCCTCCGGTCATCTGTATTTTTCCCTGAAGGATAGTGGTGCACAAATACGATGTGTCATGTTCAAGGGGGCGGTAAAAAATCTCAAGTTTCGCCTGACAGACGGAATGAGCCTGATTCTAAGGGGACGGATGTCTGTCTATGATCAGCGTGGTGAATATCAGATCATCTGCGAGTACCTTGAGCCGGCCGGTATTGGCTCACTGCAGCTGGCTTTCACGCAGCTTAAGGAACGTCTGGCGCTTGAAGGGCTTTTTGATGAAAAGCACAAGCGTCCGATGCCTTTTTTTCCGCAAAGGGTAGGAGTGGTTACTTCCGCTAGCGGAGCTGCCATCCATGACATACTTAATATTCTGAAGCGAAGGTTTGCTTCTCTTGAAATTTTGATTTATCCGGTTCGTGTACAGGGCGAAGGTGCATCGCTTGAAATAGCAAGGGCTATTGAAGATATGAACAGGCTGAAGCTGGTTGACGTTATGATTGTCGGTCGTGGGGGAGGTTCACTTGAGGATCTCTGGTCCTTCAATGAAGAGGCAGTTGCCAGGGCTGTCTACCGTTCAGCTATACCTGTCATATCGGCGGTCGGACACGAAACGGACTGGACTATCTGTGATTATGTGGCTGACCTGCGGGCACCAACTCCGTCGGCTGCAGCGGAGCTGGTGATTGCCAGCGCTGACCAGTTGCGGGGGCAGCTGGATGCATTGAGTCACCGCCTGCAGCTTGCCGTTGAAACAAGAATCGCCAGGTTGCAAGCCTCAGTTGATGGAATGCGCCGGTTGCTGCAGAATCCCGGTACCATGCTTGGACATCTGGCGCAACGTGTTGATGATCTGTCCGGCCGTCTGGATTTCTCGCTCGAGAATCTTACCAGACGTCGTCGTGAATATTTTACACGACTTGAAAGTTCTCTTTTGCATCAATCACCGTCCGTACAGGCTGATCAGCTGAGGCAAAAAATTAATTACCTCTCTTCACAGGCGGAACGCCAGATGCTGCTAAAGTTGGAGTCCGTCAGGCAGGTCTTTGTATCCAATACCGCCAGGCTTGATGTCCTGTCCCCCTTGAGTACACTTTCCCGTGGTTATTCCATAGCCATTAGAAAGTCTGACGGCAAGGTATTGAATGATGCCGGAGATCTGGTTGCTGGAGATCGTTTGGATCTTTGTTTTAATAAAGGCAAGGCGGCATGTATTGTGGAAGAGGTTAAGAGTGTGAACTCTTGACGCAAAGTAGCTATTCTGGGATAATAATCAATTTAAGGAAAAGATAATGGCCACTGAAAAATTCGAAACATCCCTTAAAAAACTGGAAGAAGTTGTCCGCCGCCTGGAAGGTGGTTCACTGACACTGGAGGATTCTCTCAAGGCTTTTGAAGAGGGGGTCAAACATGCTTCTTTCTGTTCAAAAAAACTGGATGAGGCAGAACGCAGGGTTGAAGTGCTTCTTAAACGTAAAGACGGCAGTTTTAGTCGTGAACCATTTGAAACTGATGATAAATAAATAACTTGCCGGATATCCAATGGGTTATAAGGCTCAGAAGAAAAGGACTTGCTATGGAATTGAAAGAGTATTTGAAGGAACAGATTGCCCGTGTAGATAAAGCGCTTGATAACTACCTGCCGAAAGAGACGGAGCGCCCGCATAGCCTGCATAAGGCCATGCGCTATTCCATTTTTGCCGGTGGCAAGCGCGTTCGCCCGATTTTGATGCTGGCAGCCTGCCAGGCGGTAGGTGGAGATACTGAGCGTGCTATTCCTGCAGCCTGTGCCCTGGAAATGATTCATACCTATTCGCTGATTCATGACGATCTGCCGGCCATGGACGATGATGATTTCAGGCGTGGCAACCCGACCAATCATAAGGTTTTCGGTGAGGCGATTGCCATTCTGGCCGGTGATGGCCTGCTGACCGAGGCTTTCAAGCTGATCAGCGACCCGCGCTTTGCTAACGGCTGTGATCCTGCTGCCAGACTGGCTGTTATACATGAAATTGCAACCTGTGCCGGTTCCTATGGCATGGTCGGTGGTCAGGTCGTGGACATGGAAAGCGAAGGCAAGCCGGATATTGATCTCCCTACTGTTCAATATATTCACACGCATAAGACCGGCGCTCTGATCAAGGCTTCTGTTGTGGCCGGTGCGTTGCTGGGGGGGGCTGACCAGGTCAAGCTGGCTGCCATTACCCGTTATGGCGAGGCGGCAGGTCTGGCTTTCCAGATCGCCGATGATATCCTGGATATCGAAGGGACTACTGAAGAGATCGGTAAGGATGCCGGCAGTGACCAGGCCCGTGGTAAGGCGACCTATCCGGCTGTTATGGGTCTGTCCGCAGCAAAATTAGAGGCCGCTACCATGATGGATGAAGCCTTCAGGGTCCTGGAAATTTTCGGGCCGGAAGCTGACAGGCTGCGTGAGATTGCCACTTACATTGTCAAACGTAAGAATTAAGTAAAAGGTTGTTATGTCAATTCTTGAAAAAATATACTCACCTTCAGACCTTAAACAGCTGTCTGTAAAACAGTTGCCGATTGTTGCAGCAGAGATCAGGCAGTTGATTATAGAAACCTGTGCTAAAAACGGCGGACATCTGGGACCAAGTCTGGGAGTTGTTGAGCTGACTATTGCTCTGCACCGCGTATTTAATACTCCGGAGGACAAGATTGTCTGGGATGTAGGGCATCAAGCCTACGCACACAAAATTTTGACCGACCGTCGTGACAGTTTCTGCACATTACGTCAGCTGGGCGGTGTCAGCGGATTTCCAAAGCGCGAAGAGTCTTGCCATGACTCTTTTGATGTCGGTCACTCATCCACATCTATTTCTGCCGCAACCGGTTTTGCGGCTGCCCGTGACCTGGACGGTCGTAAAAACAAAGTGCTGGCTGTTATTGGGGATGGTTCCATGACAGGCGGTATCGCCTTTGAGGGGATGAATCACGCCGGTCATATGAATAAGGATATGATTGTTATTCTTAACGATAATGAAATGTCCATAGCTGAGAATGTTGGTGCACTGTCCAATTTCCTTAACCGCACTGCTACCAGCGAATTTGTTCACGGCATGAAGAAGAATATGGAATCCTTTCTTGGTCGTCTGGATTCTGTAGGCACAAGTATGCTGCATGTTGCTAAAAAGATGGAAGATTCATTTAAGGGACTCTTTACTCCTGGTATGCTCTTTGAGGCTTTTGGTTTTGAATATATCGGGCCGATTGACGGACATAATCTGCCAATGCTTCTTGAAACTCTGGAGAAGGTCAAGAAGTTTGATGATGCCGTATTGATCCATGTGCTTACCAAAAAAGGCAAGGGGTATGCTCCGGCCGAACAAAATCCCGCCCTGTTTCATGGAGTCGGTCCTTTTGATATCGATACCGGCAAAGTCATAAAAGGTAAGGGTGGTGCTGCTTCCTATACGGCGGTATTCGGTTCGGCCCTCTGCAAGCTGGCGGCAGAAGATGACAGGGTTATGGGTATTACGGCAGCGATGCCCGATGGGACCGGTATGACCGGTTTTGCCAAGCAGTTTCCGGAACGTTTTTTTGATGTGGGTATTGCAGAACAGCATGGCGTAACATTTGCCGCCGGACTTGCTGCGTCTGGCCTGAGACCCGTTTTTGCAGTCTACTCCTCATTCCTGCAGCGAGCCTATGATCAGGTCTTTCATGATGTCTGTCTGCAAAATCTGCCGGTTATTTTTGCCCTGGACCGTGCCGGGGTTGTTGGTAACGATGGCCCTACACATCATGGCGCTTTTGATATTTCCTATTTAAGGCATCTGCCTAATATGACCCTGATGGCCCCCAAGGATGAAAACGAGCTTCAGCATATGCTTGCAACTGCAATCGAACTGGGACAGCCTGTTGCGGTACGTTACCCTCGTGGAAACGGTTACGGAGTGCCGCTTGACCAGATTATTCGTCCTCTGCCAATCGGAAAGGCTGAATTGCTTAGAACCGGCAAGGATGCAGTTGTACTTGCCTTAGGATCAATGGTGTTTCCGGCCATGGACGCTGCCAAACTGCTTGAAGAGCACTCCGGCATTTCACTGACCGTCATAAATGCCCGCTTTGTCAAACCGCTTGATAATGACCTGATTCTAGAGATGGCCCGTAATTGCGGGAAAATTATTACGCTTGAGGAAAATGCACTTCAGGGTGGCTTTGGCAGCGCTGTTTTAGAGCTACTGGAGGAGAACGGCGTAACCGGAGTTGAGGTGTTGCGAATTGGTTATCCGGAGACCCCGATTCAGCAGGGTGATCAGTCTGAGTTGAGGGTGATTCTGGAGCTGGATGCTAAAGGCATTGCCAAGTCCATTCAGAGTTTTGTTTCTGACAAGTAAAGGTATAATTTATGATATCAGCTACTTACTCTGTTGTCAGTCAGGTAAAAAAATAGGTATGTTAAAAAAAAATCCATTTTTTGGATTTATTTCTTGCCCAAGTGAAATGTGTATGCTATAAATAATTTCTTTTCGTCGGGGAGTAGCGCAGCCTGGCAGCGCATCTGCCTTGGGAGCAGAGGGTCGCAAGTTCGAATCTTGTCTCCCCGACCATTTTTAAACAATTAAGGGCTTACAGTTAATTCTGTAGGCCCTTTTTGTTTACTTAAGAATTCAGTCCTTTCGGACTAAAAACTGATATCCGTTATTGTCAGTCAGGAATGGTGTGAAGAGTATGAAAACCAGGTAAAAGAAGACAAATAAGGACGGTAAATTCGACATGCCAGGTGCCGGGTACTATAAATCCAGCACCTGTCGTACTTTATCGCTAAGAGTTTTTAGTGATAGCGGTTTTTGTATCAGGTGCACATCATTTTCTAGAAGTCCGTGCTGTCCAATGACATTTCCCGTATAACCTGACATGTAAAGGACTTTCAACTCAGGTTTTGCCGAACAGAGTCTGAGAGCAATCTCCTTGCCGTTCATTCCGGGCATAATTACATCGGTCAGCAATAGATCAATCCGATCTTTATTTTTCTCAAAAATATGCAGGCCGTTAATTCCACTGTTTGCAGACAGAACGTTATATCCGGTAAGCTGAAGCATTTCGCAGGCCAGCTCTCTGACTAGGTCATTATCCTCTACCACCAGAATTGTTTCTGTTCCCCTGCAAAGTGCCTGCTGGTTGAGGTGCGGGTCTTTAGTCCCTTCCTGCACTGGCGATACACATTTCAAGTAAACCTTAAAAGTAGTTCCCTGGCCAATCTCTGAATAAACAGAAAGACTTCCGCCATGCTGCTTGACAATACCATAAACAGTTGCCAGGCCAAGACCTGTTCCTCTGCCGTTTTCCTTGGTGGTAAAAAAAGGTTCAAATATGTGATTAAGTGTCTCTTTGGTGATTCCTGTTCCGGAATCGCTAACAATTAAAGCCACATGATGCCCGGTGCTGGCTTCCGGGTTAATTGCTACATATGACTCATCCAGGAACACATTCATGGTTTCAATAGTCAGTACACCACCATTAGGCATGGCATCCTGAGCATTTACTGCCAGGTTCATGAGTACTTGTTCAATTTGCCCTGTGTCAGCAAGCACTACTCCAAGATTTGATGTCAAATGGCATTTGATCTGGATATCTTCCCTGATTGTGCTTCTCAAAATCTGCTCAAATTGTGTTACCACATCACCTATATGGACTTGCTTCAGTTCCAGCATCTGTTTGCGGCTGAAGGCAAGCAGCTGATTTACGAGTGTTGCTGAACGTTCTGAAGCTTCACGTATCTGTTGTAAAGCCCTTTTGTTAGGATTATCAGCCTCAATCCTTGCCAGCAATATTTCCGAGTACCCGAGGATTGGAGTGAGGAGGTTGTTGAAATCGTGTGCAATACCACCGGCAAGCAGGCCGATACTTTCCATTTTCTGGGCAAGCCTTAGTCTCTCTTCTAGTTCCAGACGGTGGCTTTCGGCCTGTTTACGTTCGGTAATGTCATGCCAGACATAAATTATGCAAGGTTCTGCGCCTATATTGATTATTTCGGCTGAATAAAGACCAACACGTTGTTCCAGCTTTTTGGTACACCAGACTACTTCAAGGTTTTTTACATATTCCTGCTTGTGAAAGCTATTGAACAGATCTGAACGGGCCTGGCTGGATAACCAGAGTTTAAAGCCCACAGTTGAATCCGGTTCATCTGTGGCCGAAGAAGGCATGTTAATGACTTCATCACGAGAAAAACCGAAAATCCGGAAGAACACCTCGCTGACTTCGATGTAACTGCCATCGATTAGCATTGCAATACCAATGACATCCGCACTGTTGCGAAAGGCTTTTTCATATTTCTCCTGCGATGCTTCCAGTTCTGCTTCGACACGTTTTCTGCGTCTGACATTAAAACCAAGAATTATTACCGCAGCACACAGGATTGAAAATGAAAATGCAATAGCCAGAGTGGTTTCTTTTGAAAACTGGTAGGCACTTTCAGGTTTATTAATAATGATTGCATTTTTAGGCAGTTTATCAACGTGTATTCCAAAACGTGTCAACTGTTTGAAGTCAAACATGTAAACATTGTTAACATTGCGCTGTACTTCAATCTTGTCAGCCGACTCCCCTTTTAATATTCGCAGTGCCAATTCGGCAGCCAGTCGACCCTGGTCATAGCCGCTGACCACCAGGCCTCCTACGGCACCATGATTAATGGCAAAGTCCCACGCAGAGTATATCGGCACATTTACTTCAGGCGACATCAATTCGTTGGCACGTTGGAGATTAATCCCTTCTCCACCTTTGGTACGCATGCTTCCCACCATGAGGATCACAGTGTATTCAGAAAGTTTCCTGGCATCGGCTATACATGATTCAATATCATTGAATTCACGGATATCAATCTTAAAATTTGTTGTTAATGGCCTGAATGATTTCTTTATCAGGGCCACATTGGCCTGATGTGAAGGGTCAGAAGCAATTCCGTATATTACAACTCTGCCTGCATTTGGATGCAATCGACTTATCGTATCGAAAAGTCCTGAAAAATCATTTTCTTCTGCAACTCCGGTTGAATTTGGAAAGTTGGCAATCATTGACGGTTCATAGCCATTGATTCCACCGAAAATAACAGGTGTACCTGGAAACAGTTTATCTCGATTTAATTTAAGAAAATCCAAGGCAGCATTGTCTGAAACAATGATTGCCTTGAAACGCGAGTTTGAAAACTTGTCTTTATAAAGTGTTTGTAAAAGTGGTCCCTTGGATATGGCGGGATTGTGATTTGTGTCCATATACTCAATACGTAGTTTGTATTGAGAGGCAAGTGGACTGAAGATGCTGTCTATTCCGGCTTGTTCTGTTTTTGTCCAGCTGTAGTCGGGGCTGTAGGAGTGAAGTACGAGTATTTCCGCCCGGTTGCCATGTTGATTTTCTGCAGCAAAAGATAGGCTGAATGACAACGTCAGCAATAGAGATATGACATAAAAAATGTGCAGGGTTTTAGAAACAGAAGCCCTGCACATTGATAATTTATTTAAATAATCCATTTTGTTTTTAATTCCTGGAGTGGATTAACACATTTGGAAGCACTCCAGGTAATTACCACAGTCTCAACATTGAAACAGGTAATTACAGAATTGTTCGAACCGCCTGTGTAGCAAGCTGAATTATTTTCTCTGGAAGTATGCCGAGCAGGATTATAATTAAAATCATGGAAATACTCAAGACTTTAGTTGTAAGACCAATTGACAAATATGGGTGTTCTTTGGCTGAGGCGGAGTAGGTTACTCGAACCACCGAGAGATAATAGTAAATTGCAACGGCAGTATTGATAGCAGCCATGATGACCAGTATCATATGGCCAGCCCTGTATGCTTCGGTCATCAGGCTGAATTTACCCATAAAACCTACAAATGGGGGGATGCCAGCCATGGAAAGCATACTGACCAGCATGGTAAGGGCCAGTAGCGGTGAGCGTTTGTGCAGGCCGCTCAAGTCATCGACAACAAGGTTCTCACCTTTTTGCGACAGTTTGCAGATAACAAGGAAACCGGCCAGATTCATAACCAGGTAGCCGACAATATAGTATATGGCCGCTGCATAACCTGTTTCCCGTAATGTAACAAGACCAAGCAGCACATAACCGGCATGTGCAATGCCTGAGAAACCGAGCATTCGTTTCAGGTCTGTCTGAACCAGTGCCACCAGGTTGCCGTAAAACATGGAGCAAATGGCTAGTATTGTCAAAAGGGTGACGATGCCTTGTCCCTCCGGAGTAGCCAGTGCGGTAATGCGGATCAGCAGGGCTACAGCGGCAACTTTTGGCACTGAGGCGATAAAGGCGGTTGTTTCATTTGATGCGCCCTGGTAGACATCCGGAACCCATGAGTGAAACGGAAATGCTGCCAGCTTGAACAGAAAGCCTCCCAAGACCATGGCAATGGCAAAAATGGCGGCAGGTGAATCCATGAGCTGGTGCAGGCGCGGCAGTAGATCAACCAGATAGGTCGTGCCGGTCAGGCCGAACATGTAGCTCATGCCGAACAGCATGATACCTGTTGCGACGGCTCCAAAGATAATATACTTGATTGCCGATTCCATCTGCATCCGCAGACCGCCACGATCATCGCGCATGGGGACCAGGATATACAGGGAGTAGGATGAAAGTTCCAAAGCGATGAAGATGGTTAACAACTCGACACTGCTAACCAGCATGACCAGACCGAGAGCGCTCATCAACAGAAACAGATAGTATTCGGGGCGGATATCATCCGCTATGTCTTTTAATTCAGAGCCAAGCATCAGAACTGCCGCAAGACCCATCAGGATGACTATCTTGAATGACTGGGAAAAAAGGTCGATTTTGTAGGCGTCAAAAAACAGGTACCCGGTCATACAGAATGAGGAAAAACCGGCAGCAATAGCTGCAATCGTAATTACAATTGTCATTGCCCTGGCTTTATTACCACCGGCCTGTCCTGTTGTAATGAAGAAAAGAACCAGGCTGCCCAATAAAAGTATCAATTCAGGAGCAAACAGCATGAGATCCATTTTTTATCCTTTGCGCAAGTGTAGAAATAACACAGTTACGGAATAATTAGTTTGCTTACGGCTGCAACATTGCTTGTTGCCATACCAACCTGGCTGATCAGGTGTGTAACAGAAACATGCAAAACCTTCAGAAATGGCTCTGGTGAAAGGCCGATCCAGAACACGAAATACAGCAATGGTGACAATGTGACGATCTCACGGATACTCAAGTCTGACATACCCGATTGATCCGGATTATTCGGCCTGCCCCAGACAACACGTTGCAGCATGCGGAACATGTAGGCCGCAGCAAGCACCGCACCAGGGATGGCAAAGGCCGAGATGATCTTATGATTCGTAAAGCTGCCGACCAGAATCATAAATTCTCCGATAAAGCTGTTGGTGCCGGGAAATGCCAGCGAAGAGAGTGAGAAGAAGGTCAGGAACGTCACATAAATCGGCATGTACTTGCCAACTCCGGCTGCCATGTCCAGCTCTCGGCTGTGGTTTCGTTCATACATCATACCGACGCAGAGGAACAGTGCACCGGTGGTGACACCATGGTTGATCATCTGCAGAATCGCGCCTTCTATGCCGCTCTGGTTGAGGACAAAAATACCCAGAGTAACAAAACCCATGTGACCGACACTGGAATAGGCGATCAGCTTTTTCATGTCTTGCTGAGCCAGCGCGGTAAAACCGCCATATAATATTCCCACAACCGAAAGGATCAGAATGTAAGGCATGAAATATATGGTCGCATCCGGTGTTATGGGAAGACAGAATCGGAGAAAGCCGTAAGTGCCCATCTTGAGCAGGATCGAGGCCAGGATAACGCTGCCCGCTGTGGGAGCTTCAACGTGAGCTGCCGGCAGCCATGTGTGAAACGGAAACATGGGTACTTTAATGGCAAAGGCCAGGAAAAATGCCAGAAAGACCAGAGTTTGAAAGGTCATGGAATACTGCTGACCCATCAGGGCCGGTATGCTGAATGTCCCTTGTGAGAGATAAAGGGCGATGATGGCAACCAGCAGCAGTACGGATCCGGCCAGGGTGTAGAGGAAAAACTTGGTGGCGGCGTAGATTTTACGTGGGCCGCCCCAGACCAGGATCAGCAGATACATGGGGATCAGCATCGCTTCCCAAAGTATGTAGAATAGCACGAAGTCAAGCGCCATGAATACGCCCAGCATGGAGGCTTCCATCAACAGCAGGCAGATCATGAACTCCTTGACCCGTTTGTCGATGTAGCGCCAGGAGCCGAGCACACAGAGCGGCATGATCAGTGTTGTCATCAGGATCAGTAACAGTGAAATACCGTCGACTCCAAGTGTGTAGTTGATATTCAGCGAAGATATCCAGGAGTGGTGCTCCCCGAACTGATATTTTGCTGTGGTACTGTTGAATTTTGTATAGAGAGGTAGCGAAAGCCCTGCTATTACAACAGTTATCAACAGTGTGGTGTATTTGGCCATATTTTCGCCCGGCAGGCACAAAACAATCAGGGCGCCGGCCAAAGGAAGAAAGAGCAGGGCGCTGAGTATTGGAAAGCCCATGTCATTCAGTATCAAAAACTCCATTTACTCAATCCTCCGTAAAAATAATCAGGCAAAAACAAAAATTGTTATTAACACAGCAACTACTGCAACCGAGAGAAAAATGTTGGATTGCAGTCTGCCACTCTGGAAATTACGGACAAGGTCACCGGTTCCACGCACTGTTCTGGCCAGTCCGTCAACTACTCCGTCAATGATATTCCAGTCAAACCATGAGCTGAATCTTGCGGTAGCCATTAGTGGAATAAGTCCTACAGTACGATAACCTTCTCCCACGTTGTTATCCAATGTCTGGACAGGTTTCTTTGCGAACCAGAGTATGCTGCGACCGATAATGCGGTAGAACCAGTCCATGTCGATTGTCAGACATGGACTGGGGGCCAGCATTTTGGAAAACAGATAAAAGACCAAACCGGTACAGGCAAGAACCTGAAGCGTCTCAGAGATGTGGTAGGCGCTGTAGGCATGGTATTGGGCTGCCAGAGCGGGGAATGGTAGCATTTTATAGAGCCAGGGGGTGTAGCAGCCCAGCAGGATGCTTAAAAATGCCCCGATTGCCATGGCGATCTGCATGTTCAATGGTGGATCAGCTGCCTTGCGGTTTGCTTCGGTTCCAGGCTGTTCTTTGCCGAACCAGATGTAGTAAGGCAGTTTCAGGCCGGCAACAAGGAAAGTGCCTGCAGAGGCGGCCATCAGCAGGAATGCATAAACAGTTTTGTGCTCTTCGAACATGGCCGACATGATCATGGCTTTGGTTGTAAAACCGCTGAAGAACGGAAATGCTGATATTGATAAGCAACCGACCAGGGTAAAAATGAGGGTTTTGGGCATTTTCTTATACAGTCCGCCCAATTCAGTTAGCTGACAGGTGCCGGTCATATGCAGGACGGAGCCGCAGCCCATGAAAAGCAGGCTCTTGTAAAGAATATGGGCAAAGGCCAGGGCGCAGACGCCGTTGATGGCCAGTTCGGAGCCTATGCCGACGGCAGCAACCATGAAACCGACTTTAGCGATGATGTCGTAAGCCAGCAGTTTTCGGGCATCGTTTTGCAACAGGGCGTAGACAATGCCATACAGAGCCATGCAGACGCCGATGGGGATCAGTATTTCCATGCCGGCAAAGCCACGGGCCAGTACATAGACAGCGGTTTTGGTAGTAAAGGCACAGAGGAAAACCGCACCGTTAAATGTTGCCTCGCTGTATGCATCAGGCAGCCAGGCGTGCAGTGGCGGTGCTGCTGCGTTCAGTAAAAATCCGATCATGATCAGATATGTTGAAATTGATGGTGCATCAACGCCAACCGGACCAAATGAGAGGTCGCCACCGGTAGCCTGGTAACGCAGAACCAGTCCGGCCAGCAGGGCCATACCGCCAGCTGTATGAACAATCAGATAACGATATCCTGATGCCAGTGCTTGCGGAGTGCGACGGAACCAGACCAGAAACACCGATGCAAAGGCCATTAGTTCCCAGAAAATGAAGAGTACCAGGTAATCTCCGCAGAAAATGACACCCAGTGATCCGGCTGCATAGAGCCAGGCTGCCATGTGCTGGCAATCCTCCTCAACATTCAGGCCGTAGATTGTTCCGATGACGCACATCAGAGACATGATGTAGGCAAAAACCATGCTGAGCGAGTCAACACGTCCGAAAATCAGCGGTGTATCCAGAAAGCTTACTATTCCGTAGGTTCCGTTAAGTCCCTGCATGGAAAAAACTGCTGCAAAGGTAAGAAACGGTACTATCAATAGGTATGTTTTCTTAAGAGCCTTTGGTACAAGAGGCATCAAGATAGCGCCGAAAATAAGGATTAATGCGGGATGTATCCAGAGATTATTTATCATAGTAATCCTCTCGTTTAGCAATACCGAGACTTTCAAGACATTTTGAAGCAATAATCAGTACCACAGAAGCAGCAATACCAAATATGGACCAGAAACCCGGGATCTGTTCCATTGATGTATGGGCATGCTCTTTGGAAACCAGCAGCCAATCATTTGCAACAAGCAGAATAATTATGGCAAACCCAGCGAGCTTGATCAGCCCGAGCCGGTTGCGCAGAGAATCAATCAGGTTAACAATCATCCTGTCACCGCCTTGACAAAGGTCATCATGAAATCCGGGTAGATGCCGATAACAACCGAGATTGTAGCAGCAATCATGATCGGCACCAGCATGGCCAGCGGTGCCTCTTTAATCTTAGTATATTCAACGCCTTCAGGCGCTTTGCCAAAAAAAGCTTTATAGGTTATGGGTGCAAAGTAAGCCACGTTAAGCAGGGTACTGGCCAGAAGGATCAGCAGTATGCCGATGTAGTGCGATTCCATTTGCATGGCGCCTACCAGCAGTTTCCATTTGGTGACAAAGCCGGCAACAGGCGGAGCACCGATCATGCTTAGAGAAGCAATGGCAAAGCAGCCGAATGTAAACGGCATGGCGCGCCCCAGACCGCTCATCTCTGAAATGTATTTTTTATGGGTTACAACGTAAATAGCGCCGGCGCAAAAGAAGAGTGTGATTTTAGCAAAGGCGTGATTGGCAATATGTACAAGTCCACCCTGGATACCGCTGGTTGTCAGCAGGGCGGCACCAAGGATGATGTAGGAAAGCTGGCTGACTGTGGAATAGGCCAGTCGGGCTTTGAGATTGTCTTTGGATAGTGCGATGATTGAAGCCACCAGAATAGTAAAGGATACGAAATAAGCGGTCGGTATTCCCAGGTTTAGGGCGGTCATTGTATCTGTACCGAATATATAGAGCATTACTCTGGTAGTACAGAAAACACCAACCTTGACAACAGCCACGGCATGCAGCAGGGCGGAGAC
>JBGSQR010000443.1:0-8447 GCA_041737975.1 Geobacterales bacterium
ACTGAATGAGGCTCGTTGCTCTTTTGATGTATTGCCACTGCTGTCAATGGCCTGAGCCACTACTGTGAAGCTGCCGCCACCAGTCTTAATCGGCTGGCAGGATCCTTGCCATGTTTTGCCCAGACCGCTTAAAACCTGTTCGCCAATCTTGTTGCCCTGAGTGTCGTAAACTCTGAAGGCGATCTCCTTGATGCCTTTGTCGTCATTGGCCTTGGAGGAAAAAGAAACGTTATCCGGTCCAAGTACATTGACCTTGATGGCGTCGAGTGTTGGCGGTGTGTCAAAACGCTCGGCAACCTTGAGCAGCTTGTCAACCATATCATTGGATTGGCCGTCAGCGGTCTGCCCGGTGCCTTTCCCGGCACGGATATTTGATTTGCCCCAATTGTCGTCACCGTTTTGGTTTGGTTGTGCTCCACCCATACCAGGCATCATACCCGGCATACTCGGCATCATGCCTGGCATACCAGGAGACATGCCAGGTGCAGAGGCAACTGGCAGTTTGACTATTCCTGAAAATAAGTCGCTTTTCAGGCGCAGGTCATCTTCCAGCTGAATCTGGTATGGAACAGCACCCTGGTATAGATTAGGGTCAACCGGCACAATAACTGTTACTTCTCCTTCATAACCGTATGGGTTACGCCGGTTGTCATATTCGTCAACTTTGACCTCTTTCTGTCCGCTACCGGCATAGACCAGTACGCGTGTAACCGGATTCAGCGACTGCCATTGCAGATTGATGCTGATGGCCCGGTCAATATATTGTGATGTCTGGTTTGATATTTCCGGCTTGTCTCCTGCGATGACAGGCAGGCTTGCCATAAATACAAAAAACATGACCAAAAACGGAAGCATGATAAATCTTTTGAGCTTCATGTGGGCCTCACTTTCTCGTTAGCTTGTGTCTTGTGTATCCGCTATTAAGCATCTTGGCAATGCTTAACGGTTATTAAGTCTACATTTCACCCGGTTTTACAGGTTTAATTCTGAAAGCTTCGTTAACAAGTGCTGCCCGTGTGTCCCAGACGCTTGGTTTCAAACTGTCTGTTACATCCGCATCAATAACAGTAACGGTTAGTTTTTGCCTTTCAATTTTGTCTGTAATTGGATTGATCTTGGAAAAAATAACGCTGCTGTAGTGAGAGCAATCATCTATTTTCGGAAAGGCGGGGAAGGCGATTGTCATTGATTTGCGTTTTGGATCAAGAGATCTGATTTCGATCAGCCAGGCTGCCAGCATGTCTCGACTCATGGCGTTGGCGCGTGGGCAGGCCCAGACCAGATTACGGGGAAGAGACTTGCTGGCACCAGGTTCTATAGTCTGGAATCTGGACTTGATAATAAGTCCGGATTTTTCTTCTGCCTTATTCAATTCCAGCTTGATACTGCCCGAATCCTGCTTTACATAGCTGTCCATATCGATCTTGTGCAGTTTGTAGGCAACTACCAGGCCGTCACCTTCAGTGCCTCGACGGGCTTGTGATCCAACCTCTGCTGTTGCAGTGGCGTTACCGACAACAGAACCGACACCGGCACTGATGGAGGCCTTGTTGGATTTTTCTTCACCGATTTTGAAGTTGCCTAGTCTTAATGCTTCGGTGATATACGGAATTTCCGGTTCAAACGGAACATCACCGATATTTACAGGTGAAATGATTTCCAGGCCGGCCAGTTTGGACTTTTCAATGCTTCCACCCTGTAGACCAATTTCACCCTGCACAGGGGCAACAGCGGGCGTGCCACCCAGCGCAATGCCACGGTTATAGGCAAAATCCTGCTGGACACCGCTAAAGGACTTTTCCTTTTTAATGCGGATATCGGTCACACCTGGATCTTCCACCGGACCAAATTGTTTTGACCAGGCACAGCCGATAAAGTGGCGGTCAATGGGTTTTTTAGCGACTATGTACTCTTCTTCAGCTACGCTATCCATGCCTCTTTTATGTGATTCCATGGCGCTGCCTGCTGTGCTGACACAGCCGGAAAACAGCATGGCCGAAGCGACAGCCAGCGTTGAGATTGTAATCAGCTTTTTCATGTTGCCTCCAATTGATATTAATTCGAAATATTATAAGTGTTGAATGGCTGACAGATCCTGTCAGTTAAACGGTCAGATCTGACGGGATCTGATTATTAACTACTGGCGTTTCCAGGTGCTGCGACTACCCTCAGCGCGGACCAGTTTCAGTTTCCAGCCCAGATCTCTGGCTGCTTTTAGAACCGCATTTTTGACGTCATCGGCAGAACCGCCGAATTTGATTTCAATGGTGGTTTTGCCGCCGCCTGATTCCCGGTCGCGGGTGTTATCCATTTCTGGAAAGCTCTTTAGTTTGTCGCGGAATGCAGCAATTTCTTCAGCATCATCAACTCCATCGAGTACGACAATAAATGTTCCGCCGCCTGATTTTTCCTTTTTCCAGTTTTTCTTGATCGAATCGATCATTGTTACGGAAATTTTCTGGCCCACATCTTTGGCGGCCCGGTAAATAGCTTCCTGCAGGCTGCCGGCGTAGGCCTGGGATTCAACATCCTTGCTGGAGATGATTCTGGAGGTGGTCGGGTTGATCAGCTGTGCCCGTAAAAACATCTTGGCGCCGCCACCGGTGTAGCCCTGTTTGCCGATTCCAACTGTTTGATAATAGACGATCAGATCGGCGTGGTATTTCAGACCGTAGGCCGCGGCCTTGTTCACATCCACGTCTATTTCGTGGGTATCGGCAACCTGTACTGCAAATTGCTCGGCGGATTTTTTGTCAATAACGTCAAAGCCGCGTTCTACAAAAACATCAACCATTGATCCGTAGGAGTTGTCAAAGAAAGCTTCCATGTCATGGCGGGTCAACCCCAGGGTTCCGCCTTGCGGAAGTTTGGGATTGTAAAGGATCATGATGCGTGGATTACCCATGGCTTCCTGCAGCAGGCCAAGTGCATTGATTTCATTTTCCAGTGCCCTCATGTTGACCTCGGCAGAGACTATTGCCTCGTAGCCGGCTCCGGTAAACTCAATGTCACCTTCCTGATGTTTGCCGGTGACCAGCTTTTTACTCTTGCCCTTGAGGGCGGCATCAATTTTCTTCTTGTTCTTTTTGTATGTACCATCATCCAGCATCTGTTTCACTGCCAGATCAATTGCATTGCTGACAGCGGCAGCAACAGCAGCATCTTCACTTTTGCCACGGCCCGTGCCTTTGAAGTTGTCTGCAAGTGCAACCGACGCAAAAAATATAGTGATTAGCAATGCGGAAAGCAGAGTTACTATTCTACGCATATACCCTCCTGAAATAGTGAAATTAGGTTACTGCTTTTTCCAGGCGCTGCGTGCGCCTTCGGCACGGACTTTTTTCATGGTCCAGCCCAGTTCCTTGGCTGCCCTGATAACATCACGGTCGAGCTGATCGCGTTTGCCTTTGTAGGTAGTCTCAAATGTGGTTTTTCCTCCACCGGATTCCACCTCTTTTGCGTCATTTACCAGAGGGAATTTCTCGAACATACCTGTGAATTTGGCTATTTCTTCCGGGTCGTCCACACCATCAATTACAACGATATAGAGATGGCCGTTCTGCTGGGCATCCATCCAGTTTTTCTGAATGATATCAATCATCGGGTTGATAATTTTTTTGCCGCCGTCACGAGCCGCCTTTTCCAGAGCATTGCTTACTGTCTGGCCGCTGCTGGTCTGTTCTATCATCTTGTTTGTAACAACCTGGGAGCGGGTGTTGTCGATCAATTGGGTTTTTATGCGCAGTTTGACCGCTTTGCCGACGGCACCTTCCTTGATTTCCCCACTGACGCTGTAGTAAAGGGTATATTCGGCGTTGAATTTCAGTCCGTATGCAGCAGCCTTGTTCAGATCCACATCGATTTCATGGGTATCGGCTACTTGCTGGGCAAATTTTTCTGAAGCAGTTTTATCAACGACCCGGAATTGTTTGTCAGTCAGAGATTCAACAATACCGTTGTATATTTCATCAATGAAGTCCTTGTTCTGCAGAGCCTTGGAACCTTCGCCTTTTTTGCTGAAAGCAACCAGGATGCGGGGATTGCCAACGTTTTTTCTGACAATGGTCAGGGCGTCGATATCGTTCTTAAGGGTTTTTGTGTCAACTTTTGCGCTGATGGTCACGGAAAAGCCATCTTCGGTCTTGCCCTCTTTGATTATTTTATAGCTGGTAACATAACCCTTGCTGTGTGAAAGGATTTTGTCATCCACAAGGGCTGAATCAATGACCGTTGAGCTGGAATTGACAAAAGTGCCAACTCCCTGCTCAACGGCGCGTCTCATGGCGGTTACCAGTGCCTGTTCCTTGCTTGGTCCCTCTCCGGTTGCTTCCACATTAGCAAAGGCGACGGATGTGAATGTCACCATTAATGCTAGTATAACCAAAAGTATTTTCTTCATTGAATACCCCCTCTGCTTATTATTTTCCAGGAACTCCTGTTGCCTTCTGATCTGATCTTCTGAAGTTGCAATCCATGTGATTCGGCGATTTTAATTATGTCCCGGTCCAACTGGTCTCGCTTCCCCCTGAAGTTTACTTCAAATGTGACCTTGCCGCCACCTGACTCAATTTCTTTAACTCCGGAAACTGAAGTGCTGTTTTCAAGGCTGGAAAGTATTCCGTTTAGAGTAATGTCGGTAAATGGATTTTCAATTACCAGAGTATAAGTGCTGCCCTGGTGTCCTGACTGCTGATGAAATTTTGCCAGTGCATCTGCCAGCAGTCCGGCCAGTTTTTTGCCTGTCGCACGACCGGCTTTGTCTATGGCATCATCTACGGTCAGGCCCGTTGAGGAGGAGTCAGCCGATTTGGCGGTAATAATCCGGGAGGAGGTGTTGTCGATTACTTTGGCGCTGACTCTTATTAATGCGCCTGTGCCGCTGTCGTTGTCTTTGATAATTGTGGATGTTTTAAAGAATAGGGTGTATTCGGCAAAAAACTTCAGCCCGTAAGCCGCTGCTTTATTGGTATGGGGATCGATGTCATGGGTAATCGCAATTTCCACGGAACATTTTTCAGCCGCAGACTGATCAACGATTCGATAACCCTTGTCGGTAAGTTTTTCCACTAGCCCGTTGTAAACACTGGTTATGGTTGACTGGTTCACCGGGCTATTTGGTTTGGAAACTGCATGAATCAGCAGGAGGCGCTCATTTGGCTGAGTATCGGATTTAACCGCAAAGCATGGAGTGGACATAAGAAGCATTGAACAGACAGCAGCTATTACACTTCTGAAAAGGCTCATTTTATCCCTCAATTAGTGGTTTGTCAGGTCACACAGCAGTTTGTTATCTGGGCAGTGTATGCATCATTTTTAACTGAACGGTTTTAATAACATGTTTTAATTGTGTTGTAAATATTGTAAGTGATTGTTAATGTTGCTGTTTTGGGATGACGTCTTGTCAGTAGTCATCCGAAGAGCCACCACCGTCAAATTCTCCTCCACCTCCTGATACACTGTCATTACCACCGGAAGAACCGCCGCTACCGAAATAGCCACCACCACCCCAGCCTCCGCCATAAAATCCTCCTCCACCGCCACCACTGCCACCACCACCTCCGCCAAAAAAACTGGAAGCAATGGCACTGAGCAGTAAACCGATTCCCAGGCCGACCATGGCAAGGATTGCTATGGCAAGAAATCCAAGTCCGGGAATTGCAAGCCAGGCTGCGGTCGGTAGCCCGATGGCTCCTGCTGCAGCTCCAAGCTGGCGCGAAAAAGTTCCAACAATAAGCATACCGACTGCCAAAATAAGCAGCAGGGTTATGAGGGAAGGTGCTTTTGACTGTGGTTGTTTTTTTGATTCACCAGGGGAGGCTTTGAATTCACCTTTTGTGGCGGTAATAATGGCGTCAATCCCGACAGAAATACCCTGATCAAAATTGCCATCTTTCAAATACGGTCGCATTATGTTGCGGATTATCTGGCCGGCAGTTATGTCAGGTAAAACACCCTGAAGGCCTCTGCCAACCTCGATTCGGACTTTACGCTCGGCTTTTGCTAGAATCAGGATGACGCCATTATCCTTTCCCTTTTGGCCGACTTGCCAGCTTTCAGCCACTTTTATGGCAAACTGGTCAATATCATCACCCTGTAGAGACGGAATGGTCAGAACAACTATCTGTGTGGATTGGTCTCGTTCAAATAAGGTCAGTTTTTGTTCAAGGCGGGATTTGGTTTCTGGTGACAGCATTCCTGCATAGTCGTTTACTCTTGCAGACAGTTTCGGAATTTCCAAAGCAGATAACGGGAGAGCCATGAATAGCATTATGAAAGTTATAATTATGCGTTTCATGACCATTTCAGCTCTCCCGTTACCTTGAATATTCCTATAACTTTACTTTGGGGGCGGTTTTTGCTCCTTCTTCGGCTTTGAACGGTTCCTTGCGCTGCAGATGCAGTAGCAGGGAATTGGTCAGGGAATTAGGGAAGGTGCGGATGCTGGTATTGAATACCTGAACGGACTGGTTGTAGCGTTCACGGGCAACATTAATACGGTTCTCGGTTCCTTCCAGCTGTTTTTGCAAGTCCATGAAATTCTGGTTTGCTTTCAGGTCTGGATATCTTTCTACAACAACCATCAATCTCGACAAAGCGCCGGATAGTTCTCCCTGGGTTTGCTGGAACTTGCTCAGGGCCGCAGGATTGTTAAGAACGTCTTTGGTTACCTGCATGGAGCCGACTTTGGCGCGGGCTTCAGTAACAGCCTTGAGTGTGTCGGCCTCATGCTTGGCGTAACCTTTTACTACCTCAACCAGATTAGGAATCAGATCGGAACGACGCTGATAGGATGATTCCACATTTCCCCAGGCGGCAATAACCGCTTCTTCATTGGCTTGCATTGTGTTGTATCCACACCCGGAAAGCAGTGTCAGAATTACTAGAAGAGATAATTTTGCTATCAGTTGTTTCATTTTGCATCCTCCATTTATTGATCTGAATTATTTAGCAGTTTTGTCATAATAGATTTTGAGACCGATCAGCAAGGTGTTACAGATTAATGGAACTATGTTGGCCAATATTAACGGCAAATCACTAATAAGCATACCGTAAACCATCCATAGTGCAACCCCTGCAGAAAGAAGAATCGGCTGCCAGATGGAGATGTCTCTGGCGTGTCTTGTTCTGATGGTTTTTACGACCTGAGGAATTGCGGCTACACTTGTTATAAAACCGGCTACCATTCCAACTGTTGTGTTGGTCATGAAGTTTTCCTGCCGTCAAAGGCAGAGCAGGCCCAGTCAATCTGGGTCATCATGCCCCGGATAATCGCAACCTCCCGATTATCCATGTTGGCCCGGTAAAACATTCTACGCAATGAAAGCATGATATGTTCGGGGTTTTGCCGGTTGAGAAAGCCAATTTTCTGCAGGCAGACATCCATCTGATTAAACATGGATTCCATCTCGCCTGAAGTCGCTTGCGGATCGATTCTGCCGCCACCGGGAGATTGTGTGGCCTTGTCCAGTTCATAACAAAATAGCAGGATCGCCTGGGACAGGTTCAGGGAGCCGTAATCATGGGCGGTCGGTATGGTGGCGTGCCATCGGCAGAGTGAAAGTTCTTCCGTTGTCAGTCCGCTGTCCTCACGGCCAAATACGATTGCTGCCCGGCTTTCGGGGGAAGCGAATTCTTTTATTTTGACTGCTGTTTCGTAGGGAGAAAGAATCTCCTGTCGATATTTTCCATGTCGTCTGGTTGTGCCGACAGACATTGTACAGTCGGCCAGGGCGGAGGCCAGGTCGGTATACAGTTCGGCCTGTTCAAGCAGATCCTTTGCTGATACTGCGAATTTAAGTGATTCCGGATGGAATCGATCACAACCTTTTACAAGTCTCAGGCGTGTAAGTCCCATGTTTTTCATGGCACGACAGGCCATGCCGATGTTCCCTGGTGACTGCGGTTCAACCATTACAATTACAATGTTATCTGTTGCTTCGATCATTTTACCTCAATTTAGTCAGCCGAATGGCTTTGATTCGCGCAAGTCTGTCACGGGCAGGTTTTTTAAGATTCCAGGCATGATACATATGTCCCAGCCATGCCATGGCAACGAATCCCATCAGTACAAGCATCAGGTAGTGCTCATATTTGCCCACATCATCCAGAAACAGGGAGGCACTTTTGCCGAATACGTAACCGGCCAGTGAGAATACAATAGCCCAGGACAGGGCACTTAACAGGTTTATCCACATGAAAGTGCGGGGAGGAATTGATGTTACACCGAGAATAATCGGCAGCACTATTCGGAATCCGTAGGTATAACGCGATATAAAAGCGACCAGCATGCCGTATTTTTCTATCAGACGCAGTGCTTCACGCAGTTTGCGGGCAATGCTGTGAAAGCGTCGCAAGAGTGCCTTGCCCTTGTAATAGCCGAGATAAAAATAAAACTGGTCACCAAGGAAAGATCCGACAAAGGACGTAAGAATGACCCCTTTAATGTC